>NZ_JBQEOE010000030.1:55927-72351 GCF_052045105.1 Lysobacter sp. 22409
GCTAAGCCCAAAAGAAAGGTAACCAAAGAAAAGGGCTCTCCTTGCAAGGGCACAGGCCACGAGTGCGATGCTGTCGCCGGAATTTTTCGATAGGACATCCTTGTCCTATCGAAAAACGGCGCACGTCCTGTGCGCCGCCCTCCGGGTCTCCATTTGACCGGTAAAGCAACAGCCACAGCTACAGCTACAACCAGAGCCACAGCTACAACCAGGACCACAACCACAACCAGAGCCACAACCAGAGCCACAACCAGAGCCACAACTAGAGCCACAACTAGAGCCACAACTAGAGCCAGAGCCTCGAAGGCCGCGGTCTGACTTCCCCTCACCCGAATCTCATCGGGCCTTACGACGGCCCTCACCCCACCCGCGCACAAGCGCCAGAGCCCGCCCGGGCCACCCAAAACCGAGATCCGGCCGCCTGCCGTCAGGGCGCCCCTGCCGGGCTTGTGGCAAAATCCCCGCCCTGTAGCGGCCGTCGGCCGCGCCCGGCCTGTCCCGGCCCCGCACGATCGAGACCCGCGTCCATGCCGACCTTCGAGCCGTCTCCGCCCGAGTGCCTCCGTCGCAATGCCGCGGTCCCCTCGTCGCAGGGAGTCCGCCTCCATGGCTGACGAATACGGGCATCTGCCTCGCGGTCCCGGACGCATCCTGAAAGCGGCGACCTGGTCGTTCCAGGGCCTGCGCGCGGCCTGGCTGCACGAGTCCTCGTTCAGGCTCGAGGTCTACCTGTTCCTGGCCCTCGCGCCAGTGGGCTGGTGGTTCGGCGAAAGCGGGGTCGAGCGGGTGCTGCTGATCGGTTCGATCCTGCTGGTGCTGAGCGTGGAATTGCTCAACTCCGCGGTCGAGGCGGTCATCGAACGCTACGGCCCGGAGTTCCACGAATTGGCCGGACGCGCCAAGGACATGGGCTCGGCGGCGGTGTTCGTGTTGCTGATGAACGTGCTGCTGACCTGGGCGGCGATTCTCGGCCCCCGGCTGTGGACTCATTTGATGGGCTGAGCGCGCCCCGGGGCCGCCCACGCCATCCGGCCGGCTTCATCGCCTGGCTTACACCGGGCCGCNGCGCCGTCTGCGGATCCGGTCCGCAGGTTTCTTCGTTATCGACATCTTGAGGTATGCCGCACGTGATTGAACTGCTGACCGATCCGCAAGTCTGGATCACCCTGATCACCCTGAGCGCGATCGAAATCGTGCTGGGCATCGACAACCTCGTCTTCATCTCGATCGCGGTCAGCAAGCTGCCCTACGAGAGCCGCGAGAAGGCGCGCAAGTTCGGCATCGCGGTGGCCTGCATCTCGCGTATCGCGCTGCTGCTGACGCTGGCCTGGCTGGCCGGCCTGACCAACGATCTGTTCACCGTATTCGGCCAGGGCATCTCGGTGCGCGACCTGGTGCTGATCCTCGGCGGCGCCTTCTTGTTGGTGAAGGGCTCGATGGAGGTCAAGGACCTGATCGTCGGCGAGGACGAATCCGAAGACGTGCACACCAAGCCGGCGGCCTCGTTCATGGCGGTCATCGCCCAGATCGCGGTCATCGACATCGTGTTCTCGCTGGACTCGGTGATCGCCGCGGTCGGCATGGCCAACCACACCCCGGTCATGGTCGCCGCGATCCTGCTCGCCGTGGCGGTGATGCTGCTGGCGTCCAAGCCGCTGGGCTACTTCATCGACCACAACCCGACCATCAAGATGCTGGCGCTGGCCTTCATCGTCCTGGTCGGCGTGTATCTGATCGCCGACGGCCTGGAAGTGCATATCCCGAAGGGCTACATCTACGGCGCAATGGGCTTCTCGGCCCTGGTGGAATGCTTGAACCTGTGGGCGAAGAAGCGCGCGAACCGGCGTCTCAGCGCCGAATAAGCGTCGAGCCGCATCGATCGAGCGAGCGCAAGGGCCGGCAAGCGATTGCCGGCCCTTCTTGTTTGTAGCCGGCAAGCGATTGCCGGCCCTTCCCGTTTGTGGCCGGCAAGCGATTACCGGCCCTTCGTGTTTGCGGCGGTGCTTATTGGGGCCGCGCTTATAGCGCCCCGGGCGGGCCGGCGTCGTCACACCGCGTCCATTGCGCCGGCCGGCAGCCGGTGCTGGAATGCGGCCGTCACCCAGTAGGAGTCGCGCCATGTTCCGAGCCTTGATCGTGCTTGCGCTGACCGCGCTGCTCAGCGGCTGCGGCTACAACACCATCCAGCAGAAGGACGAGGCGGTCACCGCGGCCTGGTCGCAGGTGCTGAACGTCTACAAGCGCCGCGCCGACCTGGTGCCGAACCTGGTCGCGACGGTGAAGGGCTACGCCAGCCACGAACAACAGGTGCTGACCCAGGTCACCGAGGCGCGCGCCAAGGTCGGCAGCATCAATGTCGACGCCAACAATCCCGAGTCGCTGAAGCAGTTCGAGCAGGCCCAGGGCGAGTTGCGCGGGGCGATCGGGCGCTTGCTGGTGGTCAGCGAGAATTACCCGCAGCTCAAGGCCGACCAGAGCTTCCTGAGCCTGCAGACCCAGCTCGAAGGCACCGAAAACCGGATCACGGTCGAGCGCCAGCGTTATATCGGCACGGTCCAGGACTACAACACCTACATCCGCCAGTTCCCGACCAACCTCACCGCGAAGCTGTTCGGCTACTCGACCAAGCCCAACTTCACCGTCGAGAACCCGGCCGAGATCCAGGAAGCGCCGAAGGTCGATTTCGGCCAGCCGGCGCCCGCAGCGCCGGCCAGCACGCCGCCTGCCGCGGCGCAGCCCGCTCCGGCGCAGGGCTGATCGCCGTCCGATGACGGCGTTCCCCGCACGCACGCGCGGGTTCGGCCACGGCACGCCCGTCGCCTGGGTCGCCGTCTGCCTGAGCGTCGTGCTATTGGCGTTCGCCGCGTTGCCGGTGCGGGCGCAGGCTTCGGCTGCGATCCCGGCGATGACCTCGCCGGTGGTCGACACCACCGGCACGCTCGACGCCGCCACCCGTTCGCAATTGGAAGCACAGGCGCGTGCGCTGCAGCAGCGCAAGGGCAGCCAGTTGCAGGTGCTGGTGGTGGCGAGCACCGCGCCGGAGGACATCGACTCGTATGCGGTGCGCGCCTACGAACAGTTCAAGCTCGGCCGCAAGGACGTCGACGACGGCGTGCTGCTGGTCGTGGCCAAGGACGACCGCCGCGTGCGTATCGAAGTCGGCTACGGCCTGGAGGGCGCGATCACCGATGCCCAGTCCGGCCGCATCATCCAGGAATACCTCGCGCCGAAATTCCGCAGCGGCGATTACGCCGGCGGCTTGGTCGACGCGACCGCCATGCTGGTCAAGCTGATCGACGGCGAACCGCTGCCGCCGCCGATGGCGCGCCAGACCCAGGACGACGGCGGCGGCGAGGAGGGCTGGGTGCTCGCCTTCTTCATCGCGATCTTCGGCGGGCAGTTCGTGCGCGCCGTGCTCGGCCGGCTGCCGGCGCTGGTGCGCGGGCTCGCGTCCGGGCTGGTCGTCGGCGGCATCGCCTGGTTGTTGTCGCTGGCCTGGTGGCTGGTCGGCCTGACGGCGTTGATCGGTTTGTTCGTCGGCCTGCTCGGCGGCAGCGGCGGGCAGTTCGTCCGCAGCGGCGGCTGGGGCGGTTACGGCGGCGGCGGTTGGGGCGGCGGTGGTGGCGGTGGTGGCGGTGGCGGCTGGTCGGGCGGCGGCGGTTCCAGCGGAGGCGGCGGCGCCTCGGGGAGTTGGTGATGCGTTGGCTCCGTCATCTGTGTGCGCCTTCGGCCCGACGGTTGTTTCCCGAAGCCAGCCTGCAACGCATCGCCGCGGCCATCGCGGCCAGCGAGTCGCGTCATCACGGCCAGATCTGCTTCGCGGTCGAGGAGCGCTTGCCGCTGCGAGAGCTGTTCGCCGGCCAGGATGCGCGCGCGGCGGCGCATGAGGCCTTCGCCCAACTGCGGGTCTGGGACACCGCCGGCAACAGCGGGGTGCTGTTGTATCTGCTGTTGGCCGACCATCGCATCGAGATCGTCGCCGATCGCGGCTATGCCTCGCGGGTCGGCCATGAGCGCTGGCAGGCGGTCTGCGACGACATCCAGCAGGCCTTGAGCGCCGGGGATGCCGAGGCCGCGGTGCTCGGCGGCATCGCCGCCTTGTCGGACATCGTCGCCGAACAGTTCCCGCGCGCGCGCGGCGCGCTCGACGACGGCAACGAATTGCCGGATCGCCCGGTCCTGCTGTAAGCGGGCCGATCGGCGTCGGCGGGCTCCAGGGTCGGCCGGGCCTTGCCCATCGGGGCCAATGCGCGAGTTTGCCGCAATGGGCCGGATCGCTTCCGGAACACTGTGTCCGTGCCGATTCGGGGGCCTCGGCGGCGCCCCTGGTACAGGCCGCGTGGGGCACAATACGGCGGTCATCGTCCCTCAAGAATCGTCACGCCGCATGACCATCCTGCACCAGATCGACCCGATCGCGATCTCTCTAGGCCCGCTGCAAGTCCACTGGTACGGGATCATGTATCTGCTCGGTTTCGTCACCGCCTGGTGGCTCGGGCGGCGCCGGATCCGTGACGGCCGCCTGCCCGGCGTCGGCGAGCAGGCCTACGGCGACCTGCTGTTCTACGCCATGCTCGGCGTGGTCCTCGGCGGCCGCATCGGCTACGTGGTCTTCTACAACTTCGCCGAACTGCTCAAGGACCCCTTGATGCTGTTCCGCATCTGGGAAGGCGGCATGAGCTTCCACGGCGGCCTGCTCGGGGTGATGGCCGCGGCCCTGTGGTGGTCGCACCGCCAACGCACGCATTTCTTCGACGTGATGGATTTCGTCGCGCCGCTGGTGCCGCCCGGTCTCGGTTTCGGCCGCCTCGGCAACTACATCGGCGGCGAGTTGTGGGGCAAGACCACCGATGCCGGCTGGGGCGTGATCTTCCCGCGCGCGCCGGAATTTGCCGGCTGGACCGCCGAGCAATTGCAGACCCAATTCGCCGGCGGCGGTCTCGACCGTTTCGCCCGTCATCCTTCGCAGCTCTATCAAGCGCTGCTCGAAGGCCTGGTGATGTTCGTCGCGTTGTGGTGGTTCTCGAGCAAGCCGCGTCCGCGCTATGCGGTGTCGGGCCTGTTCGCGCTGCTGTACGGCTGCTTCCGTTTCCTGGTCGAGTTCGTGCGCGTGCCCGATGCGCAGATCGGCGAACACGGCTACCTCGCGTTCGGCTGGCTGACCATGGGCCAGGTGTTGAGCGTGCCGCTGATCCTGCTCGGCCTGTTCTGGCTGTGGCTGTCGACGCGCTCGCCGACCCTGCAACCGCAGCCGCTCGCGGCCGAACCGGCGAAGGGCTGAGACCATGCAGCAATACCTCGATCTCCTGCGTCACGTGCTGGAACACGGCACCGAGAAATCCGACCGCACCGGCACCGGCACGCGCAGCGTGTTCGGCTGGCAACTGCGTTTCGATTTGAACGCCGGCTTCCCGCTGGTCACCACTAAGAAACTGCACCTGCGCTCGATCGTCCATGAGCTGCTGTGGTTCCTCAAGGGCGAGACCAACACCGCCTACCTGAAAGAGCACAAGGTAAGCATCTGGGACGAGTGGGCCGATGCCGACGGCGAGCTCGGCCCGGTCTACGGCAAGCAGTGGCGGCGTTGGGCCGGCGCGCAAGGCGTCGAGATCGACCAGATCCGCTGGGTCGTCGACGAGATCAAGCGCAATCCCGATTCGCGCCGTTTGATCGTCAGCGCCTGGAACGTCGCCGACCTGCCGCAGATGGCGCTCATGCCTTGCCACGCCCTGTTCCAGTTCTACGTCGCCGACGGCAAGCTCAGCTGCCAGCTGTACCAGCGCAGCGGCGACATCTTCCTCGGCGTGCCGTTCAACATCGCCAGCTATGCGCTGCTGACCCACATGGTCGCGCAGGTCTGCGGCCTGGGCGTCGGCGATTTCGTCCACACCCTCGGCGACGCGCACCTGTATTCGAACCACTACGAGCAGGCGCGCGAACAGCTTTCGCGCACGCCGCGCGCGTTGCCGAAGTTGAAGCTCAATCCCGAGATCGAGGACGTCTTCGGCTTCAGTTACGACGACATCGCCATCGAAGGCTACGACCCGCTGCCGGCGATCAAGGCGCCGGTCGCGGTCTGAGCGAGCGGCTTGCACGACTGTGCTAGACGCGGTTTGAACGCGCGCCGGATTAGTGTGACCGCTTCCGGCGCCGCCGTTGGCGCCGCAGGAGCGATCATGCTGCGACCTTCCATTGCTGGCCCGTGCCTGGCCCTGTCGATCGCGCTTGCTGCGAGCGCATGCGGGACGACGAGCGAGCGCGCCGATCGTCGGCCGGCCGCGGCGCCGGTTGCGCCGGCTACGGCCGACGACACGGCTCGCAGCGATGCGGCCGCCGCCGCGTTCTATCGCGCTCATCTGCGCGGTTATGGCGAAGACGGTGCGCCGGCCATGTCCGGCTTCGCCTCGGGCCTGCCGCGCGGTGCGCGCCTGGCCGCCTACCGGCCGCTGTTGACTCGCGCCTTGTGGCAACGCCTGGAGCGTGCGCAACGCGCACAAACCGCGTTCATTGCCGCGCATCCGGACCTGAAGCCGCCTCTGATCGAAGGCGATGTATTCAGCAGTGCGGCGCAGGACGAAATGATTCTTTCGTTCGCGCTGGGCCGGCGCACCGCTATGAGCGTCGACGCCGAGCGTGTGCAGATCCTGCTGACCGGCAGCGACTTGCCCGAGGGGCAGGGCCCCGGGCGGCAGTGGCGCGACGATGCGCTGATGCGGCGCGAGGACGGGGTGTGGAAACTCGACGATATCGAGTTCGACACCGCCGATGGCTCCACGCCGCGTACTCGCTTATCGAAGATTCTCGACGAGGCTTTGCAATGACCGCATCGGCAACTCCGCGCCTGAGCCTGATCGCCGCACTCGACCGCAACCACGCCATCGGCCGCGACAATGCCTTGCCGTGGCGTCTTTCCGACGACCTCAAACGCTTCAAGGCGCTGACTCTCGGCAAGCCGCTGCTGATGGGGCGCAAGACCGCGCAGTCGCTGGGACGCGCGTTGCCGGGCCGGCGCAACCTGGTGCTGACCCGCTCGAACGAGGTGCCGTTCGCCGGCATGGAAGCGGTGGGCTCGGTCGAACAGGCGCTGGAACTGGCGCAGGGCGACGGCGCCGCCGAGTTGTGCGTGATCGGCGGCGGCGAGGTCTATGCGCTGTGCCTGGCCGCGGCCACGCGTTTGCATTTGACCCGGGTCGATACCGAAGTCGAAGGCGCCGATGCCTTCTTCCCGCGCTTCGATGCCGCCGAATGGCGCGTGATTTCGCGCGAGGCGCATGCAGCCGATGAGCGCAACGAGTTCGCGTTCGAGTTCGTCGATTACCTGCGCTTGGGAATGGATTGACGGGCGAGTCCGTCGTGAAGGCTCTGCCCGGGTGAATCCGGCGGCTTTGGATCCCCGCCTTCGCGGGGATGACGGCAAGGAAGAGACTTGCGAGAACGAGGCATAGGCCTGACGGCGCTTAAGCTTGGAGCCGCCGTCGCGCGGGTTCTGCAGGGATGAGTCCGGTGGGTCCCCGCCTTCGTGGGGATGACGGCTATCGGCGCGCCACGCTCGCGCTGCCGCGGTCCAACTTCGGCCGATAGTGGCCGGTGATGGTGTAGTCGAACAGCAGGTCGTCTTCCTGGGTGCCGCGGGCGATGTTGTGCAGGATCAGCGGCCGGCCCCGATAGGATTTGCGGTCGGAGACGATGCCGATGTGCGGCACGCCGCGGCCGAGGTCCCAGGTGACCAGATCGCCGGGGCGATAGTCGGCGGCGCGATCGCTGACCGGCAGCGACCAGGCCTGGCGCTCGAACCAGCGGCGCAGGTTCGGCACGCGGCGGTGATCGATGCTGCGATCGGTCGCGCTTGCGCGCCAGTTCGAGGGATAGGCGGCGAAGTTCGCGCGCATGTCTTCGTGCACGGCCTGCTGCAGATCGAGCCCCTGGGTGCGCAGAGCGCGGATCACCACGTCGGTACAGACCCCGCGATCGGCGGCGACATCGCCGCCGGGATAGGACAAACGCACATAGGCCGGGTCGTAGAGACGGGTCACGCCGATCTGCGCGCGCGCGGCGACGACCAACGGCGGCGACGCCGCGACATCGCGCGATGAGGCCGCCGGTTGTATAGCAGACGGCGCGCCCGATGAGGCCGGTTGCTGCGGTGCGCGCGAACAGGCGGCGCAGGCGGCGGCGACCGCGAGGGCCGCGATCTTCAGCAGTGGCCGCGACCGTCCCTGGCGCACCGGCTTACTTCGGCTGCCCTTGCGGCGGGCGCGGCGGACGCGGCCGCGGCGGGTTGGCCGGCACGTCGCGACCGGGCACCTGCACCAGTCGCAACTCGTCGGTGTCGAGTTGCAGCGCGGTGAGTTTGCCGCCCCAGACCGCGCCGGTGTCGATCGCGTGCACGCCGTGGCCGATGAAGAGGCCGAGGGTCGACCAGTGCCCGCAGACGATCTTGAGGTCGCGCTCGGCGCGGCCCGGCACTTCGTACCAGGGGTAGAGGCCGACCGGCTGGGTGCCCGGGCTGCCCTTGTCCTCGAAGGCGATGCGGCCGCGCGGCGTGCAATAACGCAGGCGGGTGAAGATGTTGATGATCGCGCGATGGCGGTCGATGCCGGCCAGCTTGGGATTCCAGGCCGGGCGATCGCCGTACATGTTCTTGAGCAGGCGCCGGTACTGGTCGCCGTGCAGGCGCTCCTCGACCTCGCGCGCATGGCGCTCGGCCATGGTCGTGGTCCACTTCGGCGCCAGACCGGCATGCACCATCATCCAGCCGAGCTTGCGGTCGACCTGGACCAGCTTCTGCATGCGTAGCCAGCCGAGCAGTTCGTTGCGGTCCTCGGCCAGGACGATGCGCTGCAGGTCGGGGTTGACCTTGCGCTGCTCTTCCTCGGTGCGCTCGCCGATCGCGAGCAGCGACAGGTCGTGGTTGCCGAGCACGACGATGCTGTTCTGGCGCAACGAATGCACCAGGCGCAGAGTCTCCAGCGACTGCCCGCCGCGGTTGACCAGATCGCCGCAGAACCACAGCGTGTCGCGCGCCGGATCGAAGGCGATCCGTTCCAGCAAGCGCTGGGTCGCGTCGTAACAGCCCTGGAGGTCGCCTATTGCCCAAACGCTCATACGTGGTCCGCGCTCAATGCAGGGTGCGCGGGATGGTGAGCGTGAACGGCGGAATCTGCGCGTCGAAGCGGGTGCCGTCGTCGGCGACCATCGCGTAACTGCCTTCCATCGTTCCCAAGCTGGTTTCCAGCACGGCGCCCGAGGTGTACTCGTAGTCGTCGCCCGGACGCAACCACGGTTGTTCGCCCACCACGCCTTCGCCGCGCACTTCCTGCACCTTGCCGTTCGCGTCGGTGATGACCCAGTGGCGCGACATCAGGCGCGCGGGAATCTTGCCGGCGTTGCGGATATGGATGGTGTAGGCAAAGACGTAGCGGTCCTGCTCCGGTTCGGACTGGTCGTCCAGGTAGCGGGTCGCCACATCGATGTCGAAAGCATAGTCGTGGTGGTGTTCCATGGCGGCAGTTTAAGCAAAGCGGGCATGAAGCGGGAATGAGTCGTGAAAATAACGACATTCGGCCGAAATCGTGGGCCGCCCCGCCGGTCGTGATAATCGGTGAGCGGCCTGCGTGGACGCCGCGAAAGCCGAGATGCGCCGCCGGACCGCGGTCCGCAGTCGGCACAAAACCTGCATCGACGCTCGGCCGCGATGGCGGCGCTTCGGGCGCGTCGCATGCACGGCGGCGCATCGTCGCGGCCAGGACCGCAAGGTACGAACGCACCGCGGACCGCAGGCCCGCGGCGCAGGCGCTAATTCTTGCCGGGCTCGGCCAGGACCGCGCCGCTGGCGGCGAGCGCATTGGCCAGGCGCACGAAATCGGCGACTTCGATCTGCTCGGCGCGCGCGTCCGGACGCAGCCCGGCGGCCTCGATCGCGGCGCCGTCGCAGACCTGCGAGAGCGCGTTGCGCAGGGTCTTGCGGCGCTGGCCGAAGGCATCGCGGACCACGCGCGCGAACAGGGCGTGGTCGACGATGCCGATCTTGTCGGGCGCATGCGGAATCATCCGCACCACGGCCGAATCGACCTTCGGCGGCGGACGAAATGCGCCCGGCGGCACATCGAACAGGGCGATCACTTGGCAGTAGGCCTGCAGCATGACGCTGAGGCGGCCGAAGACCTTGCTGCCGGGGCCGGCGGCCATGCGGTCGACCACTTCCTTCTGCAGCATGAAGTGCATGTCGCGGATCACCGCGGCATGGTCGAGGGCATGGAACAGGATCGGCGAGGACAGGTTGTAGGGCAGGTTGCCGACCAGGCGGATCTTGTCCTCGTTGGCCAGCGCGGTGAAATCCACGGTCAGCACATCGCGGTGGATCACTTCCAGGGTGCCGTGGGCGCGTGCGCCGTCGGTCAGCGGGAAGATCAGGTCGCGGTCGAACTCGATCACGGTCAGTTCGCCGTGGCGGTCGAGCAAGGGGAAGGTGATCGCGCCCTGGCCCGGGCCGATCTCGACCAGATGGTCGCCGGGCTTGGGGTCCACCGCCTGCACGATCATGGCGATGATGCCGCCGTCGTGCAGGAAGTGCTGGCCCAGGTGTTTCTTGGCCTCGGGCTTGAAACCCTTGGCATGCGATCTGGCCGTGCCGGTCATGGCGTGCCTCCGGACGTGCTGCGGCGGGTGCGCGCGATGCGCGCGCAGGTTTCGGCGGCGGCGATCAGGCTGGACGGATCGGCCAGGCCGCGGCCGGCGAGGTCGAGCGCGGTGCCATGATCGACCGCGACGCGCGGATAGGGTAGTCCTAGGGTCATGTTCACCGCACGCTCGAAGCCGCTGTACTTGAGCACCGGCAGGCCCTGGTCGTGGTACATCGCCAGCACCGCGTCGAAACCGCGCAGCTTGGCCGGCAGGAAGGCGGTGTCGGCCGGCAGCGGGCCGACCAGGTCGAGGCCCTGGGCGCGCAGCGCGGCCAGCACCGGCTCGATGACCTCGATTTCCTCGCGGCCCATGTGGCCGGCCTCGCCCGCATGCGGGTTGAGGCCGAGCACGGCGATCACCGGCTCGGCGATGCCGAAGTCCTGGCGCAGCGCCGTCTCGATGATGCGCAGGGTGCGGGCCAGCGAGATCGGTTCGATCGCGTCGGCGACCGCGCGCAGCGGCAAATGGGTGGTGGCCAGGCCGACCCGGACGATGTCGTTGGCCAGCAGCATCACCACCTCGCAGCCGGCCTGTTCGGCGAGCAGCTCGGTGGTACCGCTGTAGGCGATGCCGCCCTCGTTGATGACCGCCTTGTGCACCGGGCCGGTGACCAGGCCGTCGAATTCGCCGCGCAGGCAGCCCTCGGCGCCGGCGCGCAACGCGCCGATCACCGCCGCGGCATTGCGCGGGTCGGGTTGGCCGAAGGCGGGGACGACGGCGTTGGGGATTTCGACCAGGGCCAGCTCGCCGGGAGCCCGCGAAGGGCGGTCCGGCGGCAGCAGGGTCAGGGGCAGGCCGAGTGCGTCGGCGGCGGCGCGCAGGCTGCGCGCATCGGCGAAGGCGACCAGGTCGTAGTCGCGCGCCTGCTGGATCAGCCGCAGGCAGAGCTCCGGCCCGACGCCGGCCGGCTCGCCCGGCACCAGCGCGAGCCGGGGCAGGGTCACGTCAGCCGCCGGACGCGGCCGGCTTGGCCGGTTCCGCCGGCGCGGTGGTCTCTTCGGCGCCCTTGCCGACGCGGAAGTCGACGAAGGCTTCGCCGCGCTTCTCGCGCAGGTAGCGGTTCCATTCTTCCTCGAGCTTGCGACGGCCGATGGTCTCCTGGACCTGGGCGCGCTTGCTCTGGTCGGCGACGTCGCTCTGGCGGCTGCCGATGCGCTGGACGATGTGGTAACCGGCCTGGCTGTGGATCGGCTGCGAGATTTCGTTGTCGGCCAGTGCCGCGACGGCGCCGCCGAACTCGGGGCCGAACTCGTCCTGGGTGAACCAGCCCAGGTCGCCGCCCTTGGCCTGCGAGGTCAGGTCTTCCGAGCTTTCCTTGACCACGTCCTCGAACTTGGCGCCGCCGGCGATGCGGGCGCGCAGGGTCTCGGCCTTGGCCTTGGCCTGCGCTTCGCTGACGGTGTCGCTGATGCGGACCAGGATGTGGCGGGCATGGAACTGGGTGACCAGCTTCGGACCGGACTGCGAGGCGTCGCGCACTTCGACCAGCTTGAGCAACTGGAAGCCGCTCGGGCCGCGGATCGGGGCGGTGACCTGGCCGGCGCTCATGTTGCGCATCAGCTCGCCGAACGCGGCCGGGATTTCGTCCAGGCTGCGCCAGCCCAAATCGCCGCCTTCCAGCGCGTTGGGGCTGTCGGAATAGCGCACGGCGGCGGCGTTGAAGTCCATCTCGCCCTTGTCGATCAGCGTCTTCACGCCCTCGACCTTCTTCTGTGCGGTCGCGATCTGCTCGGGCGTGGCGCCTTCGGGCAGGGCGATCAGGATGTGGGCAAGGTGGTACTGGGTGCCGGTGTTGGCCTGCGCGGCCAGGGCGGCGTCGATCTCGGCGTCGCTGACCGAAATGCGGGTCTGGGCGAAGCGCTGGCGCAGGCGCTGGACCAGCAGTTCGTCGCGGATCGAGCTGCGGAAATCGTTGTAGGAACTGCCGTCGCGGGCCAGCTGCTGGCGCAGTTGGTCGACGCTGATCTTGTTCGAGTTGGCGATGCCGCCGATGGCCTGGTCGATTTCCTGATCGGTCACCCGCACGCCGGTGCCCTGGGCCTGGGCGACCTGGATCTTGAGCAGGATCAGGCGCTCGAGCACCTGGCGCTCAAGCACGTCGCGCGGCGGCAGCTGGTCGCTGCGGCCGGCGTACTGATTCATGATGTTGGCGATCGCGCGGTCGAGTTCGGTCTTGAGGATCACGTCCTCGTCGACCACGGCCGCGATGCGGTCGATCGGCTGCAGATCCTGAGCCCGGACGTTCCCGCCGAACAGCAGGCCGGCGGCCAGCAGACTTGCCAAAACCGGGCTCGCCAGGAGCGGGCTCGCGAAGAATTTGTTCATAGGGTCGGGTCGAGAGTCGATTCGGCGTCGTTGCCGCGATTTTGGCGGCTGACCGTGGGAGACGGCGGCGCCAGATACAGGTCGTCGCGGTTATAACCGAGAATAGCACGGCGCAAAACGCGCTCCGTGTTCTGGCCGGCGGAGCCTAGGCCCTTGAGCTCGAACTCCACCTGAAGCGAGCTGTTGAGGTCTTCGGAACGGTTGCGCTGGTAGCGGCGGGCGATCAGGCGGACCGCCAGGCAGCAGCTTTCCCACTGCACGCCGGCGATCTGTTCGAGCGCGCGCTTGTCCTTGATCGAGTAGTAGTAGCGGCCGACCACGCTCCAGTTGTCGTTGATCGGATACAGGAACGAGAAGTCGGCCTGCTCGAACAGGTCGCGCCTGTCCTTCGGCGCGGTCGGCGCCACCGACAGGTCGCGGCGGTAGCGATAACCGAAATTGACCACGCCGTTGTTGCCGAACAGGTAGCGAGCCCGCAGGCTGGCGAGATCCTCGCTGCGCAGCTTGGGATCCCACTGGTAGGTCGCGTTGATCGTCCAGCGGTCGCTCGGCGACACGCTGACGTCGGCGACCCAGGCCGACTTGCCCTGCTTGATCGGGGTTTCGGCGCCGGCGACGACGCGGATGTCGTCGAAATACTGGATCTGGCCGATGCTCGCCGCCAACCGCTCGCGGCCGTCGTCCTGGCTGATCAGGCGCGTGGTCAGGGCGGTGGTGAGCTGGTTGGCGTCGGTCTGGCGGTCGGCGCCGGTGTAGCGGTTGTCGCGGAACAGCGCGCCCCAGCTGAACGACATCGGGTTGGTGTCGAACAGCGGCATGCCGGCCTGGTCGCGATACGGCGCGCGCAGATAGAAGACGCGCGGCTCCAGGGTGTGCAGGTAGTGGTCGCCGCGGATCTCGGTCTCGCGATCGAAGTACATGCCGGCGTCGATCGAGGTGATCGGCAGGCTGCGGCTCGGCGACTTGTCGTAGAAGCTGCGCACCAGCGCCGGCGTGTTGGGCACCGTCGGGTTGGCGGCGACGAAGGCCGCGGCCTGCTGCTCGGCCATCTGCTGGGCCATGCCGCGCTCCAGCTCATAGGCGGTGTAGCGCCAGGCCAGCTTGGGGCGGATGAACCAGCTCGCGCCCTCGAGCGGGAAGCTGACGTAGGGCTTGACGTCGAAACGGCTGCCGCCGGGCATGTCGCGGCGCAGGCCGATCGGTGCGTTCGGATCGCCCGGGGTGAACTTGACGTCTTCGTGCTGGAAACGCACCGCTTCGGTGTCGACGCCGGCCTCGACCCACTTGCCGAACGGCTGCGCCCAATGGAAGGTCGCGCGCGGCAGGCGGTCGTAGGCCAGCGAGTTTTCCTGCAGGGTGAAGTCGGCCAGTTGGTTGTGGTCGGCGATCAGGCTTGCGTCCCAATAGCGGCCACGGCCGTATAGGCCGACCTCGCTGCGCAGCGAGATCGCCGACTGGCCGTACAGACTGTTGCTGAAATCCTGCAGGTAGTACTTATCGCTGACCCAGGCCAGATTGGCGGCGGCGTACCAGGTGCCGTCGAGGCGATGGGTGGTCTTCAGCGCGAACTCGCCGCGGTTCTTCTCCGGCATGCGGTCGCGCGGGATCTGCACCGGCGGGTCGCGACGGTAATCGGTGTAGCGGCCCGGGTCGTTGCCGGCCAGGTCGTCGTTCGGCATCCAGTTGCCCGAAACCTCGCCGGAACCGCTGCCGTACAGCCAGCGGAACTCGCCGCCCATGGCCAGGCCGCGCTTGCTCATGTAGCGCGGATACAGGGTGGCGTCGTAGTTCGGCGCCAGGTTGAGGTAGATCGGCTGGCGCCAGTCGAAGCCGTTCTTGCCCGACAGGCCGATGTTCGGATACAGCAGGCCGGTGCGGCGGCGGTCGTCGACCGGGAACACGAACCACGGCACGTACAGCACCGGCACCTTGCCGATGCGCAGGGTGGCGTTGCGCGCCACGCCCATGCCTTCGGCGGTGTCGATGTCGATGCGGTGGGCGCGCAGCTCCCAGGAGCGCTGGTTCGGCGCGCAGGTCGAATAGGTCGAACCGTGCAGGGCGCCCTTGGGGCCGTTGAGCTCGATGCGCTCGGCGCCGCCGTTGCCGCGGCGCGCGGTCAATTGGTACTCGACGTCGTCGATGCGGTGCTGGTCGGCGTTCTGGTCGCCCTCGGCGCGCTCGGCGACCAGGCGCATGCTCGAATCCTGGTAACGGACATGGCCTTCGGCCGTGTACTTGCCCGATTCCTGGTTGTAGCTGAGCTTGTCGGTGCCCAGGAACTGGTCGCCGCGGCTCAAGCGCACATTGTCCTGGACGACGATGTTGTCGTCGGTCCCGGCCCGTTGCAGGGTGCCGCCGTCGATATCGGTCGGCTGCTCGGCGCGCTGTTCGGCGGTGCCGGTCGGGGTCGGGGCGTCGTCGAAGGACGGCACGGCGTCGATCAGCGGACACAGGCCCCAATTCTCGTTGTCGTCCGCCGCATAAGCGGGCAGGGCGATGGCGATGCACAGCGACAACGGGAGCAGGCGAAGGGGTTTGCGCACGCGAGCATCCGGTGGACGGAAAAACGGTCGTTAGCTTGCCGTATCCCTTGCAAGCGGGCAACGCGGGCGCCATCTAAGCGGCATCGGCGTTCATTTTCCCGGAACGCGACCGCCCCATCGGAGGAGTCATGAGCCAGCTTCCCAGTCCCCCCCCGGCATCGGTCGAGAAGAGCGAAGCTGAATGGCGCGAGCAGTTATCCCCGGAGCAATACGCCGTCTGCCGTTGCTCGGCGACCGAGCGGGCCTTCACCGGGCGGTTCTGGAACCACAAGGAAGCCGGCACCTACACCTGCGCCGCCTGCGGCGAGGCTCTGTTCTCCTCGCAGGCCAAGTACGACTCCGGCAGCGGGTGGCCGAGCTACTGGCAGCCCTTGCGGCCCGAAGCGGTGGCCGAGGTGGCCGACGAGAGTCACGGAATGCGCCGGGTCGAGGTCAAATGCGCGCGCTGCCAATCGCACCTGGGACATGTGTTCCCGGACGGCCCGCGGCCGACCGGTTTGCGTTATTGCATCAACTCGGCCGCCCTGGGGTTCGAGGCGGAGCCGGTAGGCTGAGGCCTGGTCCGGTGGTCCGGTAACTCTCTGTAGGAGCGGCGTAAGCCGCGACCGTGAGTCCCAAGCCGGTGCGACCCTGCCCGTGGAGGCCGATGCGTCCGTGACCGTGGCCGGGCCCTGGCTGTTGCTGTGCGCAGCTCAGCACTCGCGAAGGCAATCGAAGACCCGAAGGGCGGCCCGCAGGGATGCGGGCCGTTTTTCATCGGGACAGGGATGTCCCGTATGAAAAATCCCTGCGTATGCATCGCTCGTGCGGGCCCTTGATTCAAAGAAAAGCATTTTTCTTTGGTTACCTTTCTTTTGTTGCTTATGACAAAAG
>NZ_JBQEOE010000031.1:0-71726 GCF_052045105.1 Lysobacter sp. 22409
CATCCTTGTCCTATCGAAAAACGGCGCACGTCCTGTGCGCCGCCCTCCGGGTCTACTGTTGACCGGCAAAGCGGCAAAGCAGATCAAAATCTTGGCAACTGCAACTGCAACTGCAACTGCAACTGCAACTGCAACTGCAACTGCAACAACGACGCCGTTCTTGGGTGGGAGCGGCGCGAGCCGCGACCAAACGAAGAGGTTTAACGCCACGTCGCTGTCCGAAGCCCTGCTGAGCAGTGCGGAGCCGGAATGTCTCGGTTCCGGTCATTGCGCTTGCGCTCGTCGCTTCGTTCTGTCGCGGCTTGCGCCGCTCCTACCCCTAAAGGCAGCGCCGCCCAAGCCGACTGCCTGGAGCCGCCGAGCAAGATCAGCCGTGCTGCTTCTGCGCGGCCTCGAATGCGGCCAGTTGTTCCGGGGTGGCGTCCTTCTGATGCTGGGCCTTCCACTGCGCGAACGGCATGCCGTACACGGCCTCGCGGGCTTCGTCCTTGCTCATGGCGATGCCGCGCGCGTCGGCGGCTTCGCGGTACCAGTCGGCCAGGCAGTTGCGGCAGAAGCCGGCCAGGATCATCAGGTCGATGTTCTGCACGTCGCTGCGCTCGTGCATCAGGTGGGCGATCAGGCGCCGGAAGGCGGCGGCCTCGATCGCCAGGGTTTCGTGGTCCTGAGGGGGATGGTCGGGGGGCGGGGTGTGGCTCATGGCGGCGCTCGCGGTGACCCGGCAAAAAACGCGGGTGGGAATAGGGGATAATGCGCGGCCTCGACTCTACCGCAGCGCATCCGACCTCGCATGACGTCCACACCCCATTCGGCGCATCCGGCCCGCATCCTCGACGGCAAGCGCATCGCCGAGGATCTGCTCGACAATCTCAAGGCCCAGGTCGATGCGCGCATCGTCGCGGGCCAGTCGCGGCCGGGTCTGGCGGTGGTGCTGGTCGGCAACGACCCGGCCTCCAGCGTCTACGTGCGCAATAAGCGCCGCGCCGCGCAGAAGGTCGGGATCCGCGCGATCGACTACGACCTGCCGGCCGATACCAGCGACGAGCAGTTGCTGGCCCTGATCGACCGGCTGAACGCCGATCCCGAGGTCCACGGCATCCTGGTGCAACTGCCGCTGCCGGACCGTCGCGACGCCACCGCGCTGATCCACCGCATCGACCCGCGCAAGGACGTCGACGGCTTCCATCCCGAAAACGTCGGCCACCTGGTTCTGCGCCAGTTCGGCCTGCGTCCGTGTACGCCCCGCGGCATCACCACCTTGCTGGGCTATACCGACCGCCCGGTGCGCGGGCAGAGCGCGACCATTGTCGGGGTCAGCAACCACGTCGGCCGGCCGATGGCGTTGGAACTGATGATCGCCGGCTGCACCGTCACCAGCTGCCACAAGTTCACCCCGCCGCAGGTCCTGGAGGCCTCGGTGCGCGGCGCCGACATCCTGGTGGTCGCGGTCGGGCGTCCGCAGCTGATCCCGGGCGAATGGGTCAAGCCGGGCGCGGTGGTCATCGACGTGGGCATCAACCGGCTCGACGACGGCCGCCTGGTCGGCGACGTCGGCTTCGATGCCGCCGCCCAGCGCGCCAGCTGGATCACCCCGGTGCCGGGCGGGGTCGGGCCGATGACGGTCGCGACCCTGATGCAGAACACCCTGGAAGCGGCCGAGGCCGCCGACGCCTGAGCGCCCGCGGCCCAAAGGGTAGGAGCGGCGCAAGCCGCGACCACGCCCTTGCAGGTCGCGGCGCCATCGGCGGTGTCCCCTGAGCCCCTCCGCCTGAATGCCGTCCTGACCGCAGAACGCCCAATTCCATGCGCAGGCGAGCGCCGGAGGCCCGGAACGGGATA
Source organism: Lysobacter sp. 22409 (assembly GCF_052045105.1). Taxonomy (NCBI): domain Bacteria; kingdom Pseudomonadati; phylum Pseudomonadota; class Gammaproteobacteria; order Lysobacterales; family Lysobacteraceae; genus Lysobacter; species Lysobacter sp. 22409. Next base: position 1,840 of record NZ_JBQEOE010000031.1, read on the forward strand.
CAATGGCGCGCTTCATCCTCCCGGGCCCGCCCATGCTGCGCATCCAGGCTGAAGCGCTTACTTACGACGATGTGTCCCTCGTCCCCGCGCATTCGATCGTCCTGCCTAAGGACGTAAACCTCTCGACCCGCCTGACCCGCGACCTGTCGATCCGCCTGCCGATCCTGTCGGCGGCGATGGACACCGTCAGCGAGGCCCGCCTCGCGATCGCGTTGGCCCAGCTCGGCGGCATCAGCATCATCCACAAGAACATGAGCCTGGAAGCCCAGGCCGCGCAGGTCGCCCAGGTCAAGAAGTTCGAGGCCGGGGTGATCCGCGAGCCGTTCACCGTCGGTCCGGAAACGACCATCGGCGAAGTGCTCAAGCTGACCCGCGCGCGCAACATCTCCGGCGTGCCGGTGGTCGACGGCGGCCAGCTGGTCGGGATCGTCACCAGCCGCGACATGCGCTTCGAGACCAAGCTCGACGATCCGGTGCGCCACATCATGACCAAGCGCGACCGCTTGATCACGGTGCAGGAAGGCGCCAGCGACGACGAAGTGCTGCAACTGCTGCACCGTCACCGCATCGAGAAGATCCTGGTGGTCAACGACGGCTTCGAGCTGCGCGGCCTGATCACGGTCAAGGACATCCAGAAGAAGACCGACAACCCCAACGCCGCCAAGGACAGCGCCGAACGGCTGCTGGTCGGCGCGGCGGTCGGCGTCGGCGGCGACACCGAGGCGCGCGTCGAAGCCCTGGCCGCGGCCGGCGTCGACGTGGTCGTGGTCGATACCGCGCACGGCCATTCGCAGGGCGTGCTCGACCGGGTCAAGTGGGTCAAGACCCGTTTCCCGCAGTTGCAGGTGATCGGCGGCAACATCGTCACCGGCGACGCCGCATTGGCGCTCATGGATCACGGCGCGGACGCGGTCAAGGTCGGCGTCGGCCCCGGTTCGATCTGCACCACGCGCGTGGTCGCCGGCGTCGGCGTGCCCCAGGTCACCGCGGTGGCGATGGTCGCCGAGGCCCTGCAGGACCGCATCCCGCTGATCGCCGACGGCGGCATCCGCTATTCGGGCGACATCGGCAAGGCGCTGGTCGCCGGCGCCTCCACGGTCATGGTCGGCGGCCTGTTCGCCGGCACCGAGGAAGCCCCGGGCGATATCGAACTGTTCCAGGGCCGCAGCTACAAGAGCTATCGCGGCATGGGCAGCCTCGGCGCGATGGAGCAGGGCTCCAAGGACCGTTATTTCCAGGACGCCTCCGACGCCGACAAGCTCGTGCCCGAAGGCATCGAAGGCCGCGTGCCGTACCGCGGCCCGCTGCACGGCGTGGTGCACCAGTTGGCCGGCGGTCTGCGCGCGACCATGGGTTACGTCGGCTGCGCGACCATCGAGGACATGCGCAAGAAGCCCAGCTTCGTGCGCATCACCAACGCCGGTGCGCGCGAAAGCCACGTCCACGATGTGCAGATCACCAAGGAACCGCCGAATTATCGAGCGGGTTGAAACCTAGGAACGAGTGAAGAGGAGTGAGGAACCAGTGTCCCGCTCCTCTTCGACCATTCCGAAGCCGCTTTTGCTCCTCTCGTTCCTCACTCCTCTCCATTCGTTGCCGGCTCCATGACTGACATCCATAGCGACAAGATCCTGATCCTCGACTTCGGCGCGCAATACACTCAGCTGATCGCGCGCCGCATCCGCGAACTCGGCGTGTACTGCGAAATCTGGGCCTGGGACCACGATCCGGCGGAAATCGCCGCGTACGGCGCCAAGGGCATCATTCTTTCCGGCGGCCCCGAATCGACCACCGAGCACGGCTCGCCGCGCGCGCCGCAGCAGGTCTTCGACGCCGGCCTGCCGATCCTGGGCATCTGCTACGGCATGCAGACCATGGCCAAGCAGCTCGGCGGCGAAACCGAGGCCGCGGACCAACGCGAATTCGGCCATGCCGAAGTGTCGCTGGTCGCCCACGACCGTTTGTTCGACGGCCTCAAGGATCACCCGGGCTCGCCGCCGCGCCTGGACGTGTGGATGAGCCACGGCGACCACGTCTCGAAGGCGCCGGAAGGCTTCACCGTCACCGCCAAGACCGACCGCATCCCGGTCGCCGCCTTTGCCGACGATGCGCGCCGCTGGTATGGCGTGCAGTTCCACCCCGAGGTCACCCACACCAAGCAGGGCCAGACCCTGCTGCGCCGCTTCGTGGTCGACATCTGCGGCTGCCAGACGCTGTGGACGGCCGCGCACATCATCGAAGACCAGATCGAGCGCGTACGCGCGCTGGTCGGCAGCGACGAGGTCATCCTCGGCCTGTCGGGCGGCGTCGACTCCTCGGTCGTGGCCGCGCTGTTGCACAAGGCGATCGGCGACCAGCTGACCTGCGTCTTCGTCGACACCGGCCTGCTGCGCTACAACGAAGGCGACCAGGTCATGGCGATGTTCGCCGAGCACATGGGCGTCAAGGTCGTGCGGGTCAATGCCGCCGACCGCTACTTCGACAAGCTCGCCGGCGTCAGCGACCCGGAAGCCAAGCGCAAGATCATCGGCAACCTGTTCGTCGAGATCTTCGACGAAGAGTCGAACAAGCTCGCCAACGCCAAGTGGCTGGCGCAGGGCACGATCTACCCCGACGTGATCGAGTCGGCCGGCAGCAAGACCGGCAAGGCCCACGTCATCAAGAGCCACCACAACGTCGGCGGCCTGCCCGAGCACATGAAGCTCGGCCTGGTCGAGCCGCTGCGCGAGCTGTTCAAGGACGAAGTGCGCCGCCTCGGCGTCGAACTCGGCCTGCCGCGCGAGATGGTCTATCGCCATCCGTTCCCGGGCCCGGGCCTGGGCGTGCGCATCCTCGGCGAAGTGAAGCGCGAATACGCCGATCTGCTGGCCAAGGCCGACCACATTTTCATCGACGAACTGCGCAAGGCCGGCCTGTACGACAAGACCAGCCAGGCCTTCGCGGTGTTCCTGCCGGTGAAATCGGTCGGCGTGGTCGGCGACGCGCGCGCCTACGAGTGGGTGATCGCGCTGCGCGCGGTCGAGACCATCGATTTCATGACCGCGCATTGGGCGCACCTGCCGTACGACTTCCTCGGCACGGTCTCCAACCGCATCATCAACGAACTGCGCGGCGTCTCGCGCGTGGTCTACGACATCAGCGGCAAGCCGCCGGCGACGATCGAGTGGGAATGAGCCGTCGCTGAGCACATCGCGGTCTTGTCGCGCACGGCAAGGTCGCGATGCCGTCGCATCGGCCGTGGCATGCGTGGCAACCTCCGCCTTGGTTGGGTAAAGCCAAGGCGAATCGTTCGGAACCGCTGGCGCTGGCCGCGGTTCCCGCGTTTTCCTGTTTGTTCTCAGGGCGCGCTTCGAAAATCGCGCTAGCGAAGTGCCGTGCCGGTGTCTGCCGTTCGGTTCCGCAGCGGCTGTCCGGGCGCGAGCCATCGTGTCGGCGGAGCATCAACCCAAGCTTTCATAGCGCTGCCTTCCGGCCCTGGCGTCGGGACGGGCGCTCCGTGCCCATTCCCGAGTGCGTTTGTGTGATTCGCAACGCGTTTCCGCGGGCCTGACGCCGCTAGGGTGCGAACGGCATCCGGGTATCGGCCCGGAGCCGCCAGGGGACACAAGGATGTCCGCACCCGCTTGGATGGGCTGCCTCATTACCGTCGTGTTTCGCGAAGCCGACGCGCGGCCGGGGTGGTCGTCGCGCCGCCGCGAACCGCCATGTTCCTGTTTTCGGGCGCCGGCGCCGACCAGGCCCGCAGTTGGTCTGTCCGCCATTGAATCTTCGACATCGCCGGTCTGCACGACCGATGCGCATGAGCGTCATCCGACTGCTCAGGGCTTGAAGACTGTTGCGACGAAGCGCGTGCCGCCGTTGGTGCGCGCTCGCTCCGTCGAGGAGCGAGGCGAGCAAGCACTGCGAAATACGAGCTCGCGACGGCGAAACGCCGCATCGCGGGACCGATTGGCTGCGGAAGGAGTCGCGGCGAACCCGCGCTGGACGGCACCCGCCGTCGGCGTCCGAGACGGCGGGGAAGGAGAGCCCCGGTCGTCCCATCACCATAGGAGAAGGCGATGAATAGGAAGTCCCGTACCAAGGTATTGCTGGCTTGCTTCGCGTTCGGCTTGGGTCTCAGTGTCAGCCTCAGCGCGTTCGCGCGGCCCTGCTGCAGCAGCTGCGATCCGGACGATCCGGATTCGCGTTGCTGGGCCATCTGCTCGCCGGGCTGCTGATTCCGGCACCAGGAAGGGGCGGGTTGACCGCCCCTTCCTTCGATCCACGAGGACCGCCGCGGCTCTGTCCGCTGTCCGCTGCCGATGCCGCGCCTCGGCAAGCGAAGCTCTTCACCACAGATCCCCAGAGCCGAGCCCGATGCACTCGCCGGCGCCGCCGACATGCCCGCGACATCGGGTCACATCCGATGGATAACTGCGTCTCGGATCATGACATCGCCACAGTGGCGCCTTCGATTTAGGACAAAGCCAGTCCGGAATGGGGCGTAGCTTCGCCGCATGACGATCTGTCCCGGGGCCTCGATCCAAGCGGCTCACGGGCATCCGTCTGCGCATAGAAGCGGGGTATGTCGAGCCGCCTTTCGCGTTTACGCGTGATCGCTGTCGATTTTGGAGTGCTCGACTCGTCGTTTCTTCAGTGCCGGCCGATCCAGGCAATCGCCGTGGCCGACCTGCACGAGGAACGGCCTTGATAAGGAGAAGTTCGATGTCGAGATATCTGCCGGTGGTGGCGGCCTTGCTGGCCTTGCCGCATCTGATCGCGGCCGCGTCTGCGCGGACCGAATCGGATGCGGCGCGCAGCGAACATGCTATCGAGCTGGAACGGGCCCGCTGCGACGCGCTTTACCGGAAACACCCCGTGGCGGCACCCAGAAAGACCGCGAAGCCGATCGTGGCCGCGCCGCGATCGCTCGGTGCGCACTGAGCGCGCCAGCGCGCTTGCTTCAGGCTGAGGGCCAGGCGCGCATCGCGATGCGCACGACCTGCGCCAGCTGCGCCGTCGTCGCACCGTCGCGTGCCTGGATCGACAGGCCCTGGGTCAGGGCGGTGAGGAACTTGGCCAACGCTGCCGCATCGGTATCGGCCGGCAGGTCGCCCACGCGCATACCGCGCTCGATGCGCAGCAGGAATTGGCTCTCGAGCGCGCTGCGATAGCGCGCGAGCTCTTCGCGCAGTTCGGCCGGCAGGCCGCCGGCCTCGGCCGCGATCAACATGCAGCCGGAGCGCTGTTCGGACTCGACGAAACTCTGCCCGATCGCTTCGAAGAAGGCTTCGAAGGCTTGGCGCGTGCTCATGTTTTCGTCGGCGAGCAAGCGTCCGCCGTTGCAGCGGTAGCCGTCGATGTAGCGGGCGATGGCGGCGCGGAACAATTGTTCCTTGCTGCCGAACGCGGCGTACAGGCTGGGGGCGGCGATGCCCATCGCGGCGGTGAGCTCGCTCAGCGACGTCGCCTCGTAACCCTGGCACCAGAACAAGCGCATCGCCGTTTCCAGGGCCTGCTCGCGGTCGAACACCCGCGGCCGGCCGCGTGGGCGGGGCGCCTGCTTGCAGCTGTCCGAGGCCTCGGCGAGGGGCTCGAGTTTCGCAACGGGTATTTCCATAGCGATCGATAATAAAATCGTTGACCCGGCCGGGGCAAGCGGCCAGAATCTCGCTCGCATTCCTTAGCAATCGCTACATTAAGTTTCCGGCCCGGGGTCGCCACTACCTGTGTGGCGCGAGCCTGCGCCGTGCAGTCGGTTTCGATCCATCCGCAAGCAGCTCACCGGCGCGCCGTCCGACGGCGGCGCGTTCGCCACCACGCCACCAAGAGAATCCCCATGAATCTATCCTTGTACGACATCTCGGTACCCAGCCTATTGCGCGGTCTCGACACGCTCTCGCACTTGCTCGACAAGGGCGCGGCGCATGCGCAGGAGCAGGGCATCGAGGTCGGGCAGTTGCTCGGCGGCCGTCTCGCCCCCGACATGTACACGCTGACCCGCCAGGTGCAGGCGGCCAGCGATGCGGCCAAGTTCGGCGCCGCGCGCCTGGGCGGCATCGCGCCGCCAAGCTTCCCCGATACCGAAACCACCCTGGACGAGCTGCGCGAGCGTATCGCCCGCACCCAGGAGTTCCTGCGCAGCGTGCCGCGCGAGAGCATCGAGGGCCAGGAGCAGCGCGAGGTCGTGATCCGCCCGCCGAACGCGCCGGAGCTCAAGTTCGTCGCCGCCGATTACATCCGTTTCTTCGTGCTGCCGAACTTCTATTTCCACCTGACCACCGCCTACGGGATCCTGCGTCACCAGGGCGTGGCCCTGCGCAAGCCGGACTTCCTCGCCGCCGGCTCGATCTGAGCCGCAGCGGCCCCGCATGCAGGCGCACCGGCACGGCCGGTGCGCCGCCGCGGCGCGTCGGCGATAATCGCCGCTTTCCACGAGCGGGACCCGCGCCGAGTGAGCGAGCTGGCCGACATCGACGAACGCTGGATGCGGCATGCGCTGGCCCTGGCCGAACGCGCCGAGCGCGAAGACGACGAAATCCCGGTCGGGGCGGTGTTGGTCTCGGCCGACGGCGAGGTGCTCGGCGAGGGCTGGAACCGCAACATCGGCAGCCACGACCCCAGCGCGCACGCCGAGATCGTCGCCCTGCGCGAAGGCGGCCGGCGGCTCGCCAATCACCGTCTGATCGGCACGACCCTGTACGTGACCCTGGAGCCTTGCGCGATGTGCGCGATGGCGATGGTGCATGCGCGCGTCGCGCGCGTTGTGTTCGGCGCCGGCGACCCCAAGACCGGCGCGGCCGGCAGCGTGTTCGACCTGTTGACCGATCCGCGCCACAACCATCGCATCGAGGTGCGCGGCGGGGTGCTCGGCGAAGAGGCCGGCGCGCGTCTGACCGCATATTTCCGCCGCAAGCGCGGCAAGCCGATCGCAGGGGCGTAGCTCGCATCCAGCGAGTTTCCGGCGCGGGCGCGTAAACGCCAGTTCGTGCGAGGCCTTCGCTCTCAACGCGCGCCGTCGCGCATCAGCGCCGCTTCTGACGTCCGTTGTCGCGGTCGAATTCGCGCTTCACTTCGGCATCGAGCATGCTCACGCTCATGCGCGCTTCCCGGCCCATGTTGATCGACGCGGCGAGTACCAATAGCACGCCGCACATCGCCAGGCCGGTCGGTACGCCGCGCAGGCGGTAGTCGGTGAACTGGTCGATGCCGATCGCCAGGCTGGTGGCGACGAAGGCGGTCATGGCGCCGTACAGCAACTGCAGGCAGATCAGGATCAGGCGCACGCGTCGGCGGTGCAGGATGATGCGCGCCTCCAGATAATCGCGGGCCTGCTCGTCGACGGTGTCTTCGAGTTGGTTCAGTTGCTGGCGCATGCGGTCGACCACGCGCGCCAGGCGGTTGTTCGAGGACACCAGCAGCGAAGCGGTTGCGGTCAGGAAGAACGCCGGCGTGATCATCGCCGACACCACGGTGTAATGGCTGCTCAGTTGCAGCAGAGGATCGGCCATGACGGGCTCCAGGATCGATGCGCGCGAAGCCCGATGATGCCGCAAGCCGGGCCGCAGCGGTTCATGCGCGCGGCTTGGACCAGCGCTTCATCGCGGTGATGTGGCCGTGGTCCATTTCCTCGTTGACCGCCTCGACCGCCAGCGAGGATTCGCGCGCGAGCAGCAGGCTGGCAGCGAACATCGCCAGCACCCCGAGCGCGGCGAGGATCGTCGGCACCGCGCCGAGCCGGTAGCCGAGGAAGGCGTCGCCGGCCACGCTCAGGCTGGTGCCGACGAAGAAGCTGATCGCGGTGTAGAGCAACTGGCTGCCGCGCAGGATGATCTTGCTGCGCTTCTTCTGGCGCAGGATATGGCGTTCGAGCTGGTCGCGCTCCTCGGCGTCCTCGGTTTCGGCCAGTTCCTTCAGCAGGACCCGGGCGCGGTCGATCACCCGCGCCAGGCGGTTGTTGGCCGACAGCAGTAGCGAGGCGGTCGCGGTCAGGAAGAACGCGGGGGCCAGCATCGCGGTGAGGATCGCGTAGTGGGCGAAAGAGGCGGCGTTCTGGCTCATTGCGGTACGGCAGCGGGGAAGGGGGCTGGGCTATCATGCCGCGACACGGGCACGACGGCGAGGCTATGAGCGACAAGACAGGGCAGGAGCACCGGCTGATCTGGATCGATCTGGAGATGACCGGGCTGGATACCGACCGCGATTCGATCCTGGAAATCGCCACCGTCGTCACCGATGCGCAGCTGCAGGTCCTGGCCGAAGGGCCGGAACTGGCCATCGCCCATTCGCTCGAACGCCTGCAGGCGATGGACGAGTGGAACCGCCACCAGCACGGCAAGTCCGGCCTGTGGAAGCGCGTGCTCGAACAGGGCGTGGCGATGGAAGAGGCCGAAACCCGGACCCTGGAATTCCTCGCCCAGTGGGTGTCGCCGAACACCTCGCCGATTTGCGGCAATTCGATCTGCCAGGATCGCCGCTTCCTGCACCGCTGCATGCCGCGGCTGGAGAAGTACTTCCACTACCGCAACCTCGACGTCAGCACGATCAAGGAGCTGGCGCGGCGCTGGGCCCCGGACGTGCTGGCCGGGTTGAGCAAGGACAGCAAACACACAGCCCTGAGCGACGTCATGGACTCGATCGCCGAGCTCAAGCATTACCGCGCGGCGATGGGCAAGTTGGGCGGATTGGGCTGAGGCTGCCCTGAGGCCACCGCCTCGGGGATCGGCGAAGCGGCTGCGGTCACGCCTTCGGCTTGACCACCGGCTGGGCCACATCGCCGTCGTCGGCGATGGCCTTGGTCAGCACTTCGGTCAGCGGGCGGCCGTCGGCGTCGTGGTGATACACGTGCAGATCGCGCTGCGGGTAGGGGATGTTGAGGCCCTTGCCGATCAGCTCGTTGCGGATGCCCTCGACCAGGTCGCTCTTGGTCCGCATCAGGTTCGCGGTCTTGACCCAGGAGCGCAGCTCCAGGTTGACGCTGCTCTCGGCCAGGGCCGTCACCAACACTTCCGGCGCCGGGTCCTGCAGCACGTTCGGATGCGCGGTGGCCAGGGCCAGCAGGGTTTCCTTGGCGACCTTGAGGTCGTCGTCGTAGCCCACGCCGACGGTCAGGTCGATGCGGCGCTTGGGGTTGGCGGTGAAGTTGATGATCGCCGCGGTGGTGATCAGGCTGTTCGGCAGCACGATCACGCGGTTGTCGATGGTGCGCAGGCGGGTCTGGAACACGCGGATCTGTTCGACCGTGCCCTCGATGCCGGCGGCCTGGACATGGTCGCCGGCCCGGAACGGGCGCAGCACGATCAGCATCACGCCCGAGGCGATGTTGGACAGCGAGTCCTTCAGCGCCAGGCCGATGGCCAGGCCGGCCGCGCCGAGCACGGCGAGCACCGAGGTCATCGGCACGCCGAGCTGCTGCAGGGCCGCGACCGCGACGATCACGATCATCGCCGCGTAGGCGATGTTGCGCAGGAAGCCACGCAGGGTGACTTCCATGTTGGCGCGGGTCATGACCCGCTCCAACGCGCGCGACAGCCACTTGGCCAGCCACAGGCCGATCAGCAGGATCGCCAGGGCGCTGATCAGGACCAGGCCCTTGGTCTGCGCCCAGGCGAGCAGCTTGTCGATGTCGAAGCCGGCCTCAAGTCCCAGCAGGGACTTGGGGACCAGCGCCTGCACCGCGTCCTTTTCCGTCATCGTGCGCTCAGGCCTGGGCCTTGGCTTTCGCCTTGGCCAGGCGCAGCCAGGTGTCGACCACGGTGTCCGGGTTCAGCGACACCGACTCGATGCCCTGATCCATCAGCCATTCGGCCAGGTCGGGGTGATCGCTCGGGCCCTGGCCGCAGATGCCGACGTACTTGCCCTTGGCGCGCGCGGCCGAGATCGCCATCGCCAGCAGCTTCTTGACCGCCGGATCGCGTTCGTCGAACAGGTGGGCGACGATCGCCGAGTCGCGGTCCAGGCCGAGGCTGAGCTGGGTCAGGTCGTTGGAACCGATCGAGAAGCCGTCGAAGATCTCGAGGAACTCGTCGGCCAGCAAGGCGTTCGAGGGCACCTCGCACATCATGATGATCTTCAGGCCATTCTCGCCCTTGCGCAGGCCGTTCTTCTCGAGCACTTCCAGCACGCGACGGCCCTCGTCGAGGGTGCGCACGAACGGGATCATGATCCAGCAGTTGGTCAGGCCCATTTCCTCGCGCACCTTCAACACCGCCTGGCATTCCAGGGCGAAGGCGTCGGAGAAGCTCGGGTCGACGTAGCGGCTCGCGCCGCGGAAGCCGATCATCGGGTTCTCTTCGTGCGGCTCGTAGCGGGTGCCGCCGATCAGGTTGGCGTATTCGTTCGACTTGAAGTCCGACAGGCGCACGATCACCGGATGCGGCGCGAACGACGCGGTGATGGTGGCGATGCCTTCGGCCAGGCGGTCGACGTAGAACTGCACCGGGTCGTTGCCGTAGCCGGCGATCTTGGCGTCGATCTTCTTCTTGGTATCGGCGTCCTGCGAGGCGTATTCGAGCAGCGCCTTGGGATGGATGCCGATGTGGCTGGCGATGATCATCTCCAGGCGCGCCAGACCGACGCCGGCGTTCGGCAGCATCGCGAAATCGAACGCGCGCTCCGGGTTGGCGACGTTCATCATCACCTTGAGCGGCGCCGGCGGCATCTTGTCGAGGTCGGCGACGTGCCGCTCGAAGGGCAGGCTGCCGTCGTAGATGAAACCGGTGTCGCCTTCGGCGCAGCTGACCGTGACGACCTGGCCGTCCTTGATCGCATCCAGGCCGTTGGTGGTGCCGACGACCGCCGGCACGCCGAGTTCGCGGGCGATGATCGCCGCGTGGCAGGTGCGGCCGCCGCGGTTGGTCACGATCGCCGCGGCGCGCTTCATCACCGGCTCCCAATCGGGGTCGGTCATGTCGGCGACGAGCACGTCGCCCGGCTGCACGCGGCTCATGTCGTCGAGGTTGCGCACCACGCGCGCCACGCCGCTGCCGATCTTCTGGCCGATGGCGCGGCCTTCGGTGATGATCTCGCCGCGCTTTTCGAGCTGGTAGCGCTCGATCTGGGTGGCCTTGCCGCGCGACTTCACCGTCTCCGGGCGCGCCTGGACGATGAACAGCTTGCCGCTGACGCCGTCCTTCGCCCACTCCACGTCCATCGGACGGCCGTAATGCTTTTCGATGACCAGCGCCTGCTTGGCGAGCTCGTGCACGTCGGCATCGTTGATCGAGAATGTCGCGCGCAGTTCGGCCGGGGTGTTCTCGGTGCGCACGCGCTCGCCGGGCTGGTCGGAATAGACCATGCGCAGTTGCTTGGCGCCGACCGAGCGGCGCAGGATCGCCGGCTTGCCCTGTTGCAGAGTGGGCTTGTAGACGTAGAACTCGTCGGGGTTGACCGCGCCTTGCACGACCATCTCGCCCAGGCCGTAGCTGGAAGTGATGAAGACCACGTCGCGGAAGCCCGACTCGGTATCGAGGGTGAACAACACGCCGGAGGCGCCGACGTCGGAGCGCACCATCAACTGCACGCCGGCCGACAGGAATACGTCCTCGTGCTTGAAACCGTGGTGCACGCGGTAAGCGATGGCGCGATCGTTGTAGAGGCTGGCGAAGACTTCCTTGACCTTGCGCACCACGTCGTCTTCGCCGGTGACGTTCAGGAAGGTTTCCTGTTGGCCGGCGAAGGACGCGTCGGGAAGGTCTTCGGCGGTGGCCGAGGAGCGCACCGCGACGGCGACGTCGCCGCCGCCGTTCTCGTTACAGAGCTTGCGGTAGGCGGTGCGGATGTCCTGGTCGAGATCGTCCTGCAGCGGCGACTCGATCACCCAGCCGCGGATCTCGGCGCCGGCGGCGTTCAGCGCCGGCACGTCTTCCACGTCCAGCGTCGCCAGCTTGTCGAAGATGCGCTGGTGCAGGTTGTTATGGGCGATGAAGGCCTTGAAGGCTTCCGAGGTGGTGGCGTAGCCGCCGGGCACCGAGACGCCGAGGTTGGCGAGGTTGCCGATCATCTCGCCGAGGGAGGAATTCTTGCCGCCTACGCGGGCGAGATCGTTGAGGCGTAACGCGTGCAGCCAGAGGATGTTCTCGTTCAAGACACACAATCTCCGAGGGGGGAGGACACGTCAGGGGCGCGGCCAAGCGGCTATGATCGCCCGGGCGTCGGGTGCATACAAGCTTGATCCGACGGGCTTTTTCGTATTGGTGCAGCTTCGAGACGGGGTGGGCGATGGCAGGAACAAGACCGGTTTTCTACGTTTCCGACGGTACCGGCATCACCGCCGAGACTATCGGTCACAGTTTGCTGACCCAGTTCACCGAGACCCGGTTCGTCACCGATCGCATCGCTTTCGTGGACAGCGTCGAGCGCGCCCAGGACGCCGCGGCCAAGATCCGCGAGGCCGCCGTGGTCCACGGGGTGCGGCCGGTGGTGATCAATTCCTGCATGGACGGGGAGGTCGGCGCGGCCCTGGCCGAGAGCGGGGCCCTGATGCTGGACGTATTCGCGCCGTTCATCGAACCGCTGGAGCGCGAGCTGCACGAGACCCGCCAGCGCCGGGTCGGCCAGGCCCACGGCATCGCCGACTTCGAGACCTACCACCGCCGCATCAACGCGATGAATTTCGCCCTGACCCACGACGACGGGGCCAGCGTCGACTACGCCGAGGCCGACCTGATCCTGGTGGCGGTGTCGCGGGCCGGCAAGACCCCGACCTGCGTTTATCTGGCGCTGCATTACGGGGTGCGCGCGGCGAACTATCCGCTGACCGAGGAAGACCTCGAGCACGACCGCCTGCCGCCGCGCCTGCGGCCCTACCGCAACAAGCTGTTCGGCCTGACCATCGACCCGGTCCGGCTGCAGCAGATTCGCCAGGAGCGACGGCCGAACTCGCGCTACGCCCAGTTCGAGACCTGCAAGCGCGAGGTCGCTGCGGCCGAGATGATGTTCCGGGCCGAGCGCATCCCGACCCTGAGCACCACCCACACCTCGATCGAGGAAATCTCGAGCAAGGTGCTGACCACCCTGGGCATCCATCGCGAAATGTTCTGATGCCGCCATGCGCCGCGCCGCCATGCGCGGCGCGGATGCGCGCGAGCGAGCGAATACGCGGGGCAGGGCAGGCCCTGAGTGCGATGCGGAGCAGGGAGGGTTGCGAGGCGATGGCTCGCGGATGAATGCATGAACCGGGGCGTAGGACCGCGCGCCGCAGTGGGGTTCGGGGGGCGAATTCCGGAGCGCGTGCTTCGGCGTGTTTCCGGCCCCGTTCGCCTTGGCGAAGAGCCTACAAATTAAGGCTTTTTTGCCATTGCGTCAATCCTGCCGCGCGCTGCGCAAGGCGTGTAGGATCGCGAACATGAGCACCGCCGCCTCCCGCTTCGCGCGCCTTCCCAAACTCAGCCGTTTCGGCTGGTTGATGGGCTTGTACGCGGAGAATCACGATCGTCTTTCGCGCCTGTTTTCTCCGGCCGAGCTCGCACGCGGCGTGTACCTGTCCGACGTCGGCGACGGCCTCGAGCTGCGCCTGGACGTGATCGAGCAACATCGCTATACGACCGAAATGCGCTTGACGTATGCGCTGCAGGACCCCCTGACCGGCGAACCCGACCCTTCCGCGTATCTGCGCCTGTATCACGACGCGCACCAGGTCGAAGCCACCCATTGCTATGTCGGCCGCCGCTGGCAGGACGTCATCGGCATGTACCCGCCGCCGGCGGAGGTGATCGGCCACCGCATGCGCATGAATACTTTTTTAGGAAAGTGGCTCGAGTATCTAGCGGAACGGGGTCATGGCATGGCAACATTGCGCCCGGTCGAACACGACCCCGCGCAGCCCGATCCATTCGGCCCAGGCGACGCGGGACCGGGAAAAAATTTAGCGATGAATGCTTGACGACATCGCTGAACGCCCGCTAAGATGTTCGTCTTTCCAGCACGTGGGGCCATAGCTCAGCTGGGAGAGCGCTACAATGGCATTGTAGAGGTCGCCGGTTCGATCCCGGCTGGCTCCACCACTCTTCGGAACTGAAAGGGTTTCCGGACGAGTTAGCTGCAAGAACAACAAGTTTTGTCCCCATCGTCTAGAGGCCTAGGACATTACCCTTTCACGGTAGCGACCGGGGTTCGAATCCCCGTGGGGACGCCAGATGTAAAGATAAAGCCCTGATTTTTCAGGGCTTTTTTCTTTTTTAATTCGGGATTTTTCGGATCGGTTCCAGCAAAATTGTTTTCGCCTTCCGGCGATTTGCTTTGCTTCTTCTGTTGCCCTCAGTCCAGCGTAGCCAATTCTCGAAACGCCACCTTGCCGCGCGACACTTCGGCCAGCAACAACTTCCCACCGATCGGCTCACCGGGATTGTCGCGTCTAACAGCGTGTACCTGATCCCTTGCTAGGGCCTCCATCTCTGACAGATTGGAGAGGTTCGATACCTTGCGGCCCGGGGCAGGCGCAATTCGGCACGTCACTTCCGTCGTTTCAAACTCGTCCTTCGCCGATTGACGTCGAGCGGCCAAGCAGACGGGTTGCCCGCGCGTGTTGGACCATCCGAGCAAAACAACTTCATGTCCTACTGCGGCCGCTTCCCATTTGTTTGCTTCGGCCATCTGTAGGTAGCCCGCCGTTGCCTCGGCCAACCGCCGGCGCCAAGACTCCAAGAGCGAGTCGAAATCTTGTTCGGGTGTCAGGAAGCAGTTCAAAAACACATGCGCTAGAAAGCTGAGTTCGCCACGACAGGCGATAACCGCGCTGTGGTGTGCAAGGGACACCATCTTGCTTTGTTGGAAACTGTGGTCACCCGCAACGGATCGACTGTTGGTGTCGACGCAAAGCCAGGCGATGCCGTCTCCAACTACCACGTTAAGTAAGCTCATAAGCCCCCCGGTCTGCCTAGTGCATGGACTCTATCGGGGAACCGCGGTGCTCGCCCAGGGGGGCAAGAGGGGGCTCATGCGCGCAACCGGGCCGCAGTGATAGGCTAGAAACGTTTCCGCAAGCCTGGGGTGAGTAAGGCGGGCGGACACGTCCAGACATCTCTACGCGACTATCGCGATCACGGAAGGGGGAAGTCGTGATTCTTGTAACTGCATTTGTTGGGCCGTTCCGCTCTATCAATTCACAGCAGGAAATTGAGATCGACGAGAAGGTGACTGTGCTCGTCGGCATGAACGAAGCTGGCAAGACGGTCTTTCTGAAAGCTCTTGAGAAGGCGCGCGATGCTTTGGGCGCTGAGGACTTTGAGCCGACGGAAGATTATCCGAGAAAGGATCTAACCGCCTACCTAAAGCGGCATGCCAGCACGCCGGATTTAGCGGTCAAATTGGTATACCAACTGACCAATGCGGAGGTTGATGACATCAACCAACAGTTGGGCATTCGGATACCGCACGGTTGGAAGTTTGCCATCGATCATAAGTACGACAATGGGAAGATGATCGATTTGACGATCGATTCGCAGATCGATCAGGCGCCTGCCGTTGCTGCCCTTGCGAAGTTTCCTGGATTGAGCGACCCGGCAGCCTCTGCCGTGAAGACCGCGAAAACCGTGTCAGCCGCAACGGCGAAATTGGCTGCGGTAGAGACGCGGAACGAAGCAGACGAATCATTGCTTCAGCAGCTCAATACGAGAGCAGCGAAGCTGGCTAAAACCAATTGGACAGATGTTCTTTCATTGGAAGTTTGGCGCCTGCTGTCAAAGAAGGTGCCAAGTTTCCTTTACTTCAGCGACTACGACCTCCTCCCTGGCAAGCTGAATTTGAAGGATTTGGCTAATCGAACGGCCGCTGCGAAAGCTGATGCCGCGCAAAAACACCAGGTGAAGCCTCAGCATAAGGCTGTTCTTGCTTTGTTGAGGATGGCTGATGTTGAGGTTTCTGAGTTCTCGGGGAATACCAGCTACGAAGTGCTCAAGTCCAAAGTAGAGGCGGTTTCAATCAGCCTCACGGATCAGGTTCTGGAGTTTTGGAAGCAGAACGAAGACTTAGAGGTTGAGGTCGACATCAGGTCCGACCCGACGGACGAACCACCATTCAATGATGGTCCTAACCTCTATTTGCGAATAAAGAATCGGCGCCATCGTGGAGTAACTACCCCGTTCGACCAGCGAAGCCGCGGTTTTATTTGGTTTTTTAGTTTCCTCGTCTGGTTTGATAGCGTCCAACACCAGCTCAATGCGGCGGGTGAACCTGAAAGTGCTCCGCTGATTCTGCTCTTGGATGAACCAGGACTAGCCCTCCATGCGTTGGCGCAGGCCGATTTCCTGCGCTATATCGATTCGCTGTCTAACCAGCACCAAGTTATCTACACAACGCACTCGCCCTTCATGGTGCATTCGGATCGCTTGGAGCAGGTGCGAGTTGTGGAGGATCGAGCGACCGTTGGAACCGTCATATCCAAGAACATGGCTGGATATGACGATCGAACAATATTTCCGCTTCAGGCAGCACTCGGATGGACCCTTGCTCAGAATCTCTTCATAGGCAAATACAACTTGCTAGTCGAGGGACCTTCTGAGCTGGCCTACTTGAAGGCAATGTCTGCGTTCGTGGAGGCATCAGGCGGGAAAGGGCTGTCTGACAAGATCACGATCGTCCCGGCGGACGGACTTACCAACGTTGCCACCTTTATCCTCCTGCTCGGAGCGAATGGCTTGCAGTTTGCCGTTCTGCACGATTATTCCGGGGGGCCGGAGCAGAAGTTGGAATCGCTTATCCGTAACAAGCTTCTTGAAAAGAAGGCTGTCTTTAATGCATCGCAGTTCCGGGAGGCTGAGAATCCGGGCCAGGACACAGTGCCAAGCGATATAGAGGATCTATTCTCTCCCTCGATCTATTTGGGCTGCTTTAACAAGGCATACGCGAAGGAGCTCAGTAGTCCATTGCTTGAGAGCGAACTTGAGTCGGGAAGTCGAATCGTCCAACGAATCGAACGTGCGCTGCAGAAGCGAGGTGAAAAGGTTCGACCCTCGGGTGGCTTTAATCACTACTTGGTAGCGTCAACCTTCGCCGCCTCGCCGCCTGCTTTGGACGACCAAACACTGAAGCGATTCGCGAATCTGTTTAAGGCGATCAGTTCCGTACTTAAGTGACGGGACGCCACCAGCCCGGATGTTCGTTTTGCCCGGATAGGCGGCTGGATCAGGTCGGCGGCATCGTCCTTAAGTTGCGCCGGATGCGATTCGGGCGCCCTTTTTTACCCGGAAGAATGCAAATAGCTGATTTGTAACGCAATTCAATTCGGGACTTAACGAGGGATCCCCGTGGGGACGCCAAACAACACAGAAGGCCGCCGAAAGGCGGCCTTCTGTGTTTTCGTGCGTGCGACGAACGAATGCCGCCGGCATGCGCGCGTTCGTGGCTGCGCTTTCACGGCCTGTCTTGCATGGCTCGATAAGCGGAGCGCGTAAGGCCGGCGATGTGCATCGACGCATTGTGCGCGGCGCGCGCCTTGTCGATACGGTCGTTGCGCCGCCGCGGGCACTCGCCCGAACAGTCTCTATCGGCCTCGATTGGCCTTGTCGGCTTTAATCGGCAGCGACTTCGGCGTACATGCCGTTGTGCACGGTCTCGATGATGTCGTTATAGCTGCC
Source organism: Lysobacter sp. 22409 (assembly GCF_052045105.1). NCBI lineage: Bacteria > Pseudomonadati > Pseudomonadota > Gammaproteobacteria > Lysobacterales > Lysobacteraceae > Lysobacter > Lysobacter sp. 22409. The sequence goes on from NZ_JBQEOE010000031.1 coordinate 19,392, forward strand.
GGTGGACCACGGCTGTCCCTTGCCCGGCGCATACAAAGTCATCTTGGCCGGAACCACCCGGCTGCCGGCCTGATCGAGCAAGCGATCGAACTCGGTCAGCCCTTCCAGCAATTTCTTGGTCTTGAGCTTGGCCGGATTGCCCTTCTTCGCCAGCACGTCCTGCATGCGCAGGCTCAGCGCCGGCACGGTGCATTCGAGTTCGACCTCGCTGATCCGCCCGTTCTTGACGTATTCGTTTGCCTGTTCGGTGTTCGACACGCCACGGCATTGCGCGCCGGCCGCCAGCTGGTTGACCCGCTTGATCGCTGCGACGAGGGCCGGCTTGGCCTTGGCTTTGTCGACCTTCGGCATGTCCGCCAGGATGCCGTCGGCGAAGCCTTCGTACTGCTGCTCCATGCCGACCGTGTCGGCCAGGTCCTCGAGATCGAAGGCGTTTTCGCTATTGGCGTACAGCGGTTTGGAGTAGGCGTTGAGTTGCTTCGCCGCTTCGAGGTCCTGCCTCAGAGCGACGCGCGCGTAAAGCTCGGCGACCTGCTCGGGCTTCATGGCGATCTTGGGCGCGCGGGTCTTGGCTTTGGCGGCCTTGGACGGCTTGGCGGCGAACGCCGGGTCGAAGGCCGGCGCGAGCACGGCCGGAATCAACAGCGCGGCCAGCAGCGCATTACGGAGAGGGTTGCGGGACATAGGGCGTTCCTTTGCGTGGGAAGAGGGTGGTTTGCCGGTTCAAAGCGACCGGCTGGTCCGGCCGAGGCGGGCATGCGGGCCCGCCGAAGTCATAGGACGAACGACGGCACCCGTTCCAGCACGCCGCCGGCGTAGTCGCGCTGGAACGGCAGGTCCGGGCGATGGGCGTAGCCGATGTAGCAGTCGCAACGCGAGTTCGGACAGCTGCGGGTGCGCAGTTGCGCCGCATAGCTGCCGTCGTAGAGGTTGCCTAGCGGTTCTGCGACGAAGTGGCAGCGCTTGACGTTGCCGTCGCCGTCGACCGAGACCACGTTTTCGCCGGTCAGGCAGGGCGCACCCAGGCTCGGCGCGGGGTCGAGGTTGTAGCGGAAGTGCGGGTCGATGCGTTGCAGGCGCTCGATCTGAGCCTCGTCGTAGTAACCCGGCGGACGCTCGTCGTAGGCGTTGAGCCACAGCGGCGTGTGCGCCGGTAGTTCGGCCCGCAGCGCTTCGATTTCGTCCAGGTGCTCGTGCAGGGCGACCATGCCGACGCTGTGGCGCACGCCGCGGTGCGCGAGTTCGCGGCAGCGGGCGAGGAAGGCCGCTCGCGTGACCTGGGTCGGGTGATAGGTGCACCACAGTGCGAGCGTGCGGGTATCGACGTCGTCGAGCCAACGCATGCCGACGCACAGGTTGGTCTGGATGGCGACTCGGCGCACCTGCGGCAGGTGGCTCAGGCGGGTCATCGCGTCGCGGTAGTGGCGGCGCACCAGGCCTTCGCCCCAGGGGGTGAACAGGATCGACAGGTCCATGCGCTGCTGCGTCGCCCAATCGACGAAACGCGCCAGGTCGTCGGCGTCGCGACGCAGGGCCGCGCGGCTGTCGTAGGTCTTCGCGAACGGGCAGTAGGCGCACTCGTAGTTGCAACTGCTGAGCCGGCCGCGATAGAGCAGGGACAGGTGCATGCGCTCAGCCGAGGCGATAGTCGTGCATGCGCTCGGCGATGCGCGCCGAGGTCAGCCAGGGGCCGATGGTGTCGGAGCGGGCGAGGCCGGCGTCGGTCAGGGCGAGCATCGCTTCGTCGCCATGGGCCAGGTCGAGGTCGAGCAGGTCGCGCAACTGCGGCAGGTCGTCGAGGCAGTCGGCGCCGAAACGGCGGCGGTAGTCGTCGCGGTCCAGGCCCGGGCGGATCAGCAGGGACTGGATGACGTGGCGGCGCCGGCGTTCGTCCTCGTCGAGCTCGATGCCGTAGTCGGCGTAGGCGAACGAGGCCGGGTCGCGGGCCAGGTAGTGGTCGAGGATCTCGGCGACGCTGCGCCGGGCCACGCCATACTCGCTGGAGTAATGCAGGGTGCCGGTGTAGGAGCGCGCACCGCAGCCGACCCCGACCATGCCGTCGCTCTGGCAGCAGTAGACCGGCGCGGCGATGTCGGGCGAATGCGGGGCGCGGAACATGCGCATCGAGACCTGGGTGTAACCGGCCGCGAGCAGATGGTCGCGGCCGGCCTCGTACAGCGCCAGGCGCGTGTCCAGCGGTTCGGGCTGCAGGGCGAACCCGGGCTTGGCGCCGGCCTTGGCCTCGATCCGGCCCAGGCCGGTCAGCGGCCGCACGTACAGCGGATACAGATAGATCTCCTCGGGCTGATGCGCCAGGGCGCTGTCGATCGAGGCGAGAAAACTCGTCACCGTCTGCCCAGCGATGCCGTAGATCAGGTCTAGGTTGAGGATCGGGAAGGCCTGCTCGCGGATAGTCGCGATCGCGCGCTCGACCACCTCGCGCTGCTGCGGCCGCACCAGCGAGCGCACCTCGGCGTCGCTGAAGCTCTGGATGCCCATGCTGACCCGGTCGATGCCGGCTTCGCGGCAGACCCGCAGCTTGTCGGCATCGACGGTTTCCGGCGACACCTCGATGCCGGCCGGCGTGGTCTTCAAGTCGATCGAGGCGTGGCGTTCGACCATAGCGAACACTCTGCGCAACTGGTCGACGTCGAGGTAAGTCGGGGTGCCGCCGCCGAGCGCGAAACGCACGAAACGGTGATCGCCGAGCGCCTGCGCGGTGGCCTGCAGCTGCCGCTCCATCTGGTCGAGATAGGCGTCGACCTTGGCCGGTTCCGGCCGCGCCAGCGCGAACAGATTGCAGAAGCCGCAGCGATAGGAGCAGAACGGGATGTGCAGGTACAGGAACAAGGCATCGCGGCGTTCGCCGGCCCACAACTGCGACAAGGGCTGCGCCGGCTCGATCGGGCGATAGGCGGTCTTGTGCGGGTAGGAATACGAGTACGCCTGGTAGGGCGGCAAGTTGAGCAGGTCGGCGAGGCCGGGCGAAGCAAGGGGAGCGGTCATGGCGTGAGTATGAAATGCGCGTAAGGCACGGTCATCACCACTTCGTGGGCGAGGCGATGGCCGTGGTAGCCGTCCTCGCCGTAGGCGGTGCCGTGGTCGGAGCAGGCGATGACGAAGGCGCGTCCGCGTTCGCGCAAGGCGGCGAACAAGGGCGCGAGCGCGGCGTCGACGTAGCGCAGGGCGGCGCAATGGCTGTCGTAGCCGTCGTGCTCGGCGCCGGCGAGGTAATGGCGATTGGGCTGGTGCAGGGCGGAGACGTTGATGAAGACGAAGCAGCGGGTATCGCTAAGTTCCTCGCTGCGCAGGCGTGCGCAGGCCAGCGCGACCTGGCGCTGGGTGGAGTCCGCCGCGGTGACGCCGAAACCCGGCTCCCAATAGCTCTCGTCGAACAAGCCGGGCAATTGCGAACCGAGCGGGTTGCGCTTGTTGAAGAAGCCGACCCCGCCGACGCAGATCGTGCGATAGCCGGCGTCGTGCAGGCCGGAGACGATGTCGGCGCGGTCGCGGAACACGTAGGTGTGGGCGGCGGTGGTTTCGCTGCCTTCGAAGTCGAGCGCGAACAAGCGCGGATGCGGGCCGGGCGAGGCCGGCGTAGGCAGGAAGCCGGCGAAGAACGCCGCGTGCGCGGCATAGGTGAAGCTGCCCGGCGTGTGCCGGCGCTCCCACCCGCCCGGAGGCAAATGCGGGCCTATCACCGGCAGTTCGCCGCGCTCGAAGCAGGCTTGGGCGGCGTCGTAGCGCAAGGTGTCGAGGGTGATCAGGACCAGGTCGTGATCGCCGACGATGGCGCGCATGTCGGGCAGGGCGTCAGGCATGGGCGAGGACTCGTTGCGGGCCGGTCGTGATGTGCGGCGAGGGCGTCAGCGCCGCCTGATCGTCGTAGGTGCCGCGGCCTTGCCACAGCAAGTTCGGCAGCAGGTCGCCGAAGGAGTTGGCTTCGAGCAGCCAACTGCGGCGGCCGCGCAGGATCAGGTCGAAGCCGATCATGCGGCTGCGCGGGAACACGCCGGCGGCACGCTCGCTCGCGGTTTCCAGCGCCTGCATCGAGTCCGCATCGAGCCAGGCCTCCAGCGCGCCGCGGCGGTTGCCCAAGTGCAGATTGGTTAACGGCCTTCGGCTGACCCGGGCGACGCGTTGCCGCGCCTGGCCGTCGAGGGCGACTACGCGCAGGTCGTAGTGTCCGCCGAGGGCATCGGGCGCGCGCGGCTTCGGTATCCAGCGCTCGGCGTATGCGCCTTGTGCGGCGAGGAGGTCGACAAGGCGGGCGATGTCGCGGGCGGCGGTGTAGCGGCGCGGGCGCAGCGAATTGAACACGCGGACTTGCCCGCCGCTTTCGACCAGTTCGGTCGAGCCGTAGGCGATCTCGCGGCCGGCGCGGTTGCGCCGATACGCCAACACGCCGGCGCCCGAGGATCCGTAGCGCGCCTTGACGAAGGCCTGGTCGCAGCCGGTATCGCGCAAACGTTCGCGCAGGTCTTCGTAGCCGTCGATCGGACCGAGCAGCGGCGGCACCTCGATCCCGGCCGCGATCAGGCGCTGCTGGCAGGCCAGCTTGTCGCTCATGCAGGCGATGTCGTCGGGCGGGTTGAGGTAGGCGGCCTCGGCCGGCAGCGAGCGCAGCAGATCGGCGAAGCCGGCGTACCAGTAATGCTGATAGGCGAGTTCGCCATGTTCGAGCGGTTGCGGCGCTGGGCCGGGCGCGCCAAGCCGATGCCAGCCGCGTTCGATCAGGGCGGCGTGCAGGGCCGGCGCTTCGCCGGGCGATTCCAGCTTGACCATCGCGCCGCGATGGCCGCCGATCGCCTCGGCGGCGCGTTCCGGCGCGCTCAGCAGGTTCTGGTAGTCGACGACTTCGGCCGCAGGCAGGCCGCGCTCGCGCAAGGCCTGCTGCAATCCCTGGACCCGGCGGCTGGCGCGCGGGCCGAACAGCAGCCAGGGGGTGGCGGCCACGTCTTACTCGGCGACTGCGACGTAGCGCTCGCCGTCGTCCTCGTCTTCATGCTCGTCGAGCACCACTTCGCAGGGCAGGCTGGCGAGTTTCTGCTGCCATTCCGGCGAGATGTAGTGGTGGCTCAGGTTGATGCGTTCGATGCCGCCGAGGTTCGGGCTTTCGAACAGGGCCTGCGCACCGACGTCGCCGATGGTGCCCAGCGACAGGTCGAGGGTCTGCAAGCCGCCCAGCCAGGGCTGCGCGGCCAGCCATACGGCGAGTTCGTCGCTGATGCTGGCGTTGCGCAAGCCCAGGTAACGCAGGCGCTCGGGCTGGATCGCGGTGAACAGGCGCTGATAGGTCGCCAGGTCGCCGTCGTAGCCGTAGTTGTCGTCGCCGAGCCACAGTTCGAGGTGGTGCAGCGCGGGCAGCTTGGAGCCGGCGAGGGCGTCGACGATCTTCGACGGCAGGCCGCCGCATTCGATCGCCAGTTCCTGCAGGTGCTCATGCTCGAAGGCCTGCAGCTCCAGACCGCTGGAGCCGCGGATGCGCAGGGATTCCAGCGCCGGATAGGCGGCGAGCAGGGCGTTGTACGAGGTCTGGATGATCCAGGAGATCTCGCAGTCTTCGTACGTCATGTCGCCGACGAACAGCCCCTTGAGCGCGGGCAGTTCGGCGCGGCGTTCGATCAGCAGGTCGAGATAGCCCGACGGGCTTTCGTCGTGGGCTTCGCTCCAGGGGCCGACGACCAGCGCATCGAGCGTGCCCGGGTCGACCTGCGACAGCAGACTGCCGAGCAGATCGCCTTGGCTTTCGGCGCTGTCGTAGTCCTGATGCAGGCGGTAGACGACGTCGCCGCCGGCGGGCGTCTCGCCCATGCTGAAGTTCACGATGCGCTTGCCGCGGTAGATCTGCGAATACTCGCCAATGGCCACGAGTGGCTCCTTGCCTGAATGTGCCGCAAGCATACCCAAGCCCGGGCCGACCGCGTAGCCGCGCGCAGTTTGCGCATCGCGGCGGTCGGCACAGCATCGGCGCATCGATCGGCCCTCATCGCGCGGCGGTGCTGCCGACACAGCGCGCGGCAACAGGCCGTTGCTATGATCGGATCAAATCATGGAGGCGGCGATGGCGAATTTCGGTTTCGGCTCGACTAATCCCGGCGATTTCGGCGCCGGCCCCGATCTGGATGCATTGGCGCGACAGTACTGGAGCGCATGGGGGCAGATGATGCGCGGTGCCGGCGCGCAGCCCTCGCAGCCGTCGGTTCCGGGTTGGAACGAGGCCGTGAACTGGTGGTCGCAACTGGCCAAGGGCGCGAGCCCGCAAGCCGACGAAACCCTGGACCGTTTCAACAGCCAGGCGCGCGGCTGGTTCGGCGAAATCCAGAAGCTGGCGGCGCAGTTCGCCGGCAGCGACGCCTCGGCCGGCGACATCGCCGGGGCCTGGAAACGCGCGCTCGGCGGCAATGCCGCCAATCCCTTCGCCGACGTGTTCGGGGCGATGCGCGGCCCGGGTCAGCAGGATCTGTCGCGTTGGGTCGAGCAGGTCGCGCCGTTTCTGGAGCGCCTGCAAGGCCAGGGCCCATCGATCCTCGGCCTGCCCGCGTTCGGTTTCGCGCGCGAGCATCAGGAGCGCCTGCAGGCGCTGGCTCAGGCGCACGTCGATTACCAGAAGCAAAGCCAGGCCTACAACGCCTTGATGGCCGAAGCCGGCCAGGATGCGTTCTCGCGTTTCGAGGACAAGCTGGCCGAGCGCAGCGAGCCCGGTCGTCAGCTCTCCAGCGCACGCGCGCTGTTCGATCTGTGGATCGATGCGGCCGAGGAAGCCTATGCCCAGATCGCCTTGTCGCCGCGTTTCCGCGACGCGTATGCGGCCCTGGTGAATTCGCAGATGCGACTGCGCGCCGGCGTGCAGAAGGAAGTCGAGCAGGCCAGCGGCGGCTTCGGCATCCCGACCCGCACCGAGATCGACGCCGCGCACCGCAAGATCGCGCAACTCGAACGCGAACTGCGGCGCCTGCGCGATGAAGTGCAGCAGGCGCGGTCCGCCAGCGCGAACGAGGCGCCGCGCCGGGCCGCGGAAGCGCCGCCCGCGCCGGCCCAGCCGGCTGCGAAACCCGCAGCGAAATCAGCGGCGAAGTCGGCCAAGGCCGCGGCGAAGAAAACCGTCAAGCCGCGCCCGGCCCAGGCCGCGGCGGCCGCCGCCAGCAAGTCGGGCGATGTGTCGCCGGGCAAGCCCAAGCCGGCGAAGAAGACCGCGATCGCCCGTCCGCAACCGCCGACCCGGCCCAGCGCCGCCGCCGCGGTGAAGCCGGCCAAGACCACGAAGAAGGCGCGCTGACATGACCTCACCGATCAATTTCAGCGCCGAATCCCTGGCTCAGGAAGCGATGCAGGCGCAGAACAAATTGCGCGCCGGCCTGGACTCGCTGCACCAGGTCGGCAACATCGACTACGGCGCGACCGAGCGCGAGGAAGTCTGGCGCGACGGCAAGGTCGTGTTGTATCGCTTCCGCGGCGACAAGGCGCCGACTGCGAAAGTCCCGCTGCTGATCGCCTACGCCCTGGTCAATCGCCCCTACATGGTCGATCTGCAGGCCGACAAGTCGATCGTGCGCGGTCTGCTCGAACGCGGCGAAGACGTCTACATCCTCGACTGGGGTTATCCGGACCGCTCCGACCGCTATCTCGAACTCGAGGACTACATCCAGCGTTTCCTCGGCGGCGCGGTCGACCACCTGCGCCGCGAGTACCGCATGGACGCGATCAACCTGCTCGGCATCTGCCAGGGCGGCGCGTTCTCGCTGTGCTATTCGGCCTTGAACCCGGGCAAGGTGCGCAACCTGATCACCATGGTCACGCCGGTTGATTTCCATACCGACGACAACATGCTGTCGAACTGGACCCGAGGCCTGGACATCGACCAGTTCGTCGACACGCTCGGCAACGTCCCGGCCGATGTCATGAACTGGTGCTACCTCACCTTGAAGCCGTGGCGTTTGTTCGTGCAGAAGTACGTCGGCCTGATCGACATCCTCGACGACAAGCGCGCGCTCGAGGACTTCCTGCGCATGGAGAAGTGGATCTTCGACTCGCCCGACCAGGCCGGCGAAGCCTTCCGTCAATTCATCAAGCAGTTCTATCAGGGCAACGGCTTCGTCAACGGCGGCATCGACATCGGCGGCCGTGCGGTCGACCTGGCCTATATCGGCATGCCGGTGCTGAACATCTTCGCCGAGCAGGACCATCTGGTACCGCCGGCCGCATCGCGGGCGCTGGCCAAGTTGGTCGGGACCGAGGACTACTCGGAACTGTCGTTCCGCGGCGGCCACATCGGCATCTACGTGTCCGGCCGCGCCCAGCGCGAAGTGCCCCAGGCGATCCACGATTGGCTGGCGCAGCGCTCGCGCTGAATACGCTGCGCCCGGCGTCCTCGCTGCACACGATGCAGCCTGCGAACTGTTTTCTCTGGCGTATCCGATTCTTCTCGCATATCCGAAGCAGGCCCCGAACCGCTCCCTCTCCCGCTGGCGGGAGAGGGCCGGGGTGAGGGCCAGCGAGGCCTGCGCATAGCCCCCAGGATGCATTGCCCCGCTGGGACGTTTAGTCTCGGCAACTCGTCAGTCAGAGAACGCTCATGAGCCGCATCCTGCTTCCCTTGCTGCTGGCCCTGCTTTGCGCCTGCGCCAGCACCGCGCCGACACCCCAGGCTGCAACGACGGCCGCAGCGGCCCCGGCTGCCGCTGCAGCCGCCACCGATTCCAGCCGCTGGGAAATCAACATCCAGGCCTTCGAGCGCGAGGACGCGGTGGTCCGCCGCCGACCCGGCAGCATCGTCTTCGTCGGCAGTTCGTCGATCCGTTACTGGCAAAGCCTGGATACGGATTTCCCCGGCGTGGCCATCATCAACCGCGGCTTCGGCGGTTCGCGCGTCTACGATTCGCTCTACTACGCCGACCGCATCGTCACCCCGTATCAGCCGCGCGCGGTCGTGTTCTATGCCGGCGACAACGACTTGTCGGAAGGCCGCACGCCGACGCAGGTGCGCGACGACTTCGCCGCTTTCGTCGAGCGCGTGCGTGCCGCCGCGCCGCAGGCGCGGTTCGGTTTCATCTCGATCAAGCCCAGCCCCTCGCGCGCGGCCTTGCTGCCGCAGGTGCGCGAAGCGAACGCCCTGGTGCGCGCTTATGCGCAACAAGCCAAGGGCGTGGATTATCTGGACGTCTATACGCCGATGATGCAGGCCTCCGGCGCGCCGCGTCCCGAGCTGTTCCTCGAGGACGCCCTGCACATGAACCGCGGCGGCTACGAAATCTGGACCGAGGTGGTCGGCGCCTGGTTGCGTACGATCTAATGCGCCGCATGGACATCGCCCGCACCCGCTTCCGCATTCCCTTGATCCGCGCCCTGGCCACGGTCGCCTTGCTTGCCGGCCTGGGCGCCGCCCAGGCCGCGCCATCGGCCCAGGCCGAGCGCGAGATCGAGCAGCTGATCCAGGCGCTCGGCAGCTCCGCCTGCCAGTTCGAACGCAACGGCAGCTGGCACGACGCCAAGGCGGCGCAGGCGCATCTGCGCAAGAAGCTGGCCTACCTGCGCAAGCGCGACCTGGCCGATACCGCCGAGCAGTTCATCGAGCGCGCGGCCAGCGAAAGCAGCCTCAGCGGCCAGGCCTACCGGGTCCGCTGCGGCGGCGCGCCGCCGGTCGCCTCGGCCGCCTGGCTCAAGGCTCGCCTCGTTCAGCTGCGCGCCAAGCCGGCGACGACGCCATCACCCTGACGCGCTAGACTGATTCCGGGCCCGCAGGAACCCGGAGCACGCCCGGATGAGCAGTACCACGCGAACGTTCTGCCGCTCGCGCCACGATCGCATGATCGCAGGCGTCTGCGGTGGCATCGCCTTGCGGATGCATTGGAATCCGGTGCTGGTGCGCGGCGCTTTCGTCGTCCTGGCCCTGGCCACCTTCCTGCTGCCGGTCGCGTTGGTGTACCTGATCCTTTGGCTGTTGATGTCGGAAGAGGGCTGCTGACTGGCTGGCCTGTTGCGAATCGCCGGCAGCACGCTCGGCATGCTCTGGACCTCGCCGATCACGGCGCTGGGTCTGCTCGCCGGCGTCGTCGGCATGCCGTTCGGCGCGCGCCTGCGTTTGCGCCGCAGCGATCTGGCCCTGGTGTTCCAGCATTGGCCGTGGGGGCCGGGCGGGGCGATCACCCTGGGCAACGTCATCCTGCACACCGGCGACAGCCTGGATTCGCCGTGCTTCACCTATGCCCACGACGCCGGCCACGGCGACGAGCCGCCGATCCTGCTCGCCGATCACGAGCGCGCCCACGTCTATCAATACATGGTGCTGGGGCTGTTGTTCGTGCCGTTGTATCTGATTTGCGGCGGCATCAGCGTGCGCAATCCGTTCGAGCGCGCCGCCGATCGCTACGCCCAGACCGGCCGCGGTTGGTGGCCTTGGTCGAAGTGAGTCAGGCGAGGAGCGAGTAGGTGCCAAGGCTGCGGGCGACTTCTCTCACTCCTGGTTCCTAGCTATTCGTCCCTACTGCTGAACGCGCCGCCGAGCGTCCTGAAGAGGTGCGCGTCAGATTTCGCTTACGAAAATTTGATCGGCAGGTAACGCCGGCGGCAGTAACTTACGCCCATCGGAGAACAACCAACGGACGAAAGTCCGATGCAATCGCTCCGATACGGAAGGCCCGGACACCCGAGGAAATCTCGAAGGCCCGGGTCTTCTCATTGCGCGTTTGGTCAGTGCGCGCGAGCAACTCAGGTGCGCGGCGACAAGGGCAGCAGCGTCGCCGATTCGCCGCCGGCCGCGCCGTTCGGGCCGAAGCGACGCTCGACGAAGGCGATCGAATCGGCATCGATCAACACCACCGTGCTGCAACGCGTGCCGTAGCGCTCGCCGAGCACGAACGGCGGCGACAGCATGCGTTCGAGTTCCAGCCCCACGCCGGTATCGGGCAGGGCCTCGTCGGGCGCGGGCGTGGAGTCGGCGAGCGCCGACAACAGCATTTCCAATTGGTCGGTGCCCGATTGCGGCACGGTCGATGCCGACGAGTCCAGCCACGACGACAAGGCGCGCGTGGCGTGAGTGCTCTTCGGCCACGGCGCGTCGAAGGCGCCGTTCGACATCGCATGCACGCCGGGCGCGACCGGCCCGGCGACGAAATGCGGATGATTGCTGGCGAACATCAAGGCCTCGCCGTCCCATAGCAGCAGATTGAAACGGCCGAACTCGGCCGCGTCGGGACGCAATGCTTCGAGATAATCGGCGGCGCCGATGCGGTCGCGCACGAACTCGCGCACCAGTCCGCCGCGCGATCGCGGTGCGGCCTCGGGATTGAGCCCGGCGCGCACGTTGGTGACCGCAGCGAAGCGGCCCGCGCTCGACGCCATCAGCCAACTGCCGCCCTGGAGCAGGTCGCGGCCGCCGTAGACCTCGGGACTGTCGGGGTCGGGCCCCGCGGCCGCGGTCGGGCGTTGATGGGCCTCGTCGCGATTGGCGATCAAGGCCAGGCGATAGCGGGGATGGTGTTGCCAGGCGAGGGCGATCAGACACATCGCGCCATTCTAGCCGTGCCCGCGCCGCCGTATTGCTCACGGTCGGCCTCGACGCGCAAGCGGCAAGCGTCGCAGCGCCGCCACGACGAATGGCAGGGGCGTCGGGGCGGGCCTGGCCATATTCTGGCCATCGTCTCATCGGCTGAGACCGCTCCACGTTCTGCTAGCTGGCGCAGAAGGGGAGACGTGTCGATGAATCGTGGTGCCAGGATGTTGCTGCAGTTGTTCGCGCCGGCCTTGGTGATCGCCGCCGGCGGCATCGCGGCCGGTACGGTACTGCTGGAACTGGGCGATACGCCCGCCGGTGCGGCGTTCGCACCGATCGCACGATCGTTGCAGCTCGGCAGCGTATGCGCCGGCTTCACGATGATGATGTATTCATTCTGGCGTCTGTGGCGCTGGGAACGCGGCTTGGAGCCGCAATGCCCTTGTGGCGGTCTGTTGTCGCGGCCCGCGTCCGGCCGTCGTGGCCACACCCGGCGATGCCTGGGCTGTCGTCGAACTCATTCAGAAAACTGATCCCCATGCTCGCAACCGCCGCCGCCATCCGATGCACCGTGACCGCCTGGCAGGCGGCGGCGCGGATGAGCACGGCGGAACGCGCGGAGTCGGTGGCGGAGCCGCAGGAAACCGGCGATGCCGCGGCCGCTTCGATGACCGCGGCGTTCGGCGCCGAGGACGATGCCGGCGAGCCGAACTGAGTCTCGGTCTGGCGTCGCGATTGGTGAGCAAGGCAAGTTCACCCGCCTTCTTTCAAAGGGGAGGCTTCAGTGGAGGTCGTCGTCGCGAACAGACCTGTGCTGTTCCCCTTGATAAAGGGGGGTAGGGGGGCGTTGTCGTTTGACGCACGCGAAAGACGACGGCGAAGCGAAGCCGGTCCCTTGCCACCCGAGCAGCCATCGCGCTCCGCGCCCCTGATCGAACCCGTGTCGGGCTTTGCGGCATCCAACCTCATCAAGACGTGCAGACGCGGAGCGTTTGCCTGGGTATACTGCGCAGCCGCTGCCGGAGTGGCGGAATCGGTAGACGCAGCGGACTCAAAATCCGCCGCCCTTAAAAGCGTGTGGGTTCGAGTCCCACCTCCGGCACCATGAAAAACAAGGGCTTAGCCGCAAGGCTAGGCCCTTTGTTTTTGCCCGCACGTCGCGCATCGACGGCGATGCCTAGGCCGATGCCGATCCGGCTGCAGTGCCGGGCCGACGTGGCCCGCCTGCGAGGTGTATCAGGATCGGCAGGTCGCGGTGCGGCCGTAGCGGTCTTCAGAAGCCGCCGTAGCGCGCCATAGCCGCGGCCACCACGAAGATCGCCGCGATCAGGACCAACTCGAAGCGCACGATGCCGCGCATCTTCGCCACTTCGCCGGCATCCGGCAGATAGCCCGGGTCGAGCGACCAGGCCTTGCGCCAGCGCAGGAAACGCACGGTCGGCAGGATCGACAGCAGGCCGACCAGGACGTAGGCGCCGAGCTTGGCGTGGAACCAGGGGTTGTGCAGATAGAAATCGTGGCCCTTGACGCCGTACCACACGCGCGCCAGGCCGATCAGCAGCAACAGGCCGGCGCAGCCGCCATAGGCGGAGTCGAGACGGGCCAGGCGTTGCAGCACGCCGCCGTCGATGGGGCCGCGCAACAGGATCGATTCGGCGACGAGCATCGACACCAGGGCGAAGATCAGCAGGTGGTGCGAGGCGGCGAGCAACAGGTCGGTCAGCATCGTCTGATCTCCGGGCGGCGGCTGAGAGAGGCAAGAAGCGAACGCGCGAATGCTACCCGGTGCCGGGCGCGCCGGCATGGGCCATCAGCAGCTTGTGTGCGGCGTCACGAGCGGACGATGGCGCGTATGCGCGCCGCTCATCGGCCTGCCGGCGATGCGGTGGTGCGGCGCCGTGTGGAACGGCGCGCTGCGGCTCAAGCCGCTTCGTCGGTTTCCAGCGACTTGTCGACGCGGCGGAACCATTCGCCGTCGCGCGGCACGAACATCGAGCAGGCTTCCATCGGCGCCTTGTAGATGTGCAGGGACACGGCGACCGAGTCGTTACTGGCGTTGCGGATGGTGTGGTACTCGTGCGGCGGGATCAGGCTGCCGGCGCTGCCCGGGCCGGCATGCATGCCGCCGGCGGCGCGGAAACGGAAGTTCTCGCCGTTGCGTTCGAGCAGTTCGAACTGGGTGATTTCGAGCTCGCCGTCCCACACGCCTTCGACGCACCACAGGCCGCTGTGGTCGTGCATCGGCGTGCCCTGGCCTGGGCCCCAGGTCATCGCCACGACGCTGTAGCCAAGTTGCGGGCTGCGGTAGATCTCGCGCCGGGCGTAGTGATCGTCGATCGGATCGAACACGCACTCGGGCAGGTGCACGTCGCGGTCGCGGATCATCTTGCACAGGGTGTTGCGCAAGGCGGCAGTGACGGCGTGTTCGTCGCCGGAAGCGACGGCGTCGTCGATGGCGGCGACCAGTTTGTCGTGGCCGGGGAAGTCGAGGTCGGGCAGGGCGTCGGTGGCGTTCATGCGGTCCATTCTACGTCTGTCCTAGCGTCCCCGCAGCTCAGCCAGGAATCCTGCGATGGCCGGCCCAAAACGGCCGATGTCGACCAGGAAGGCGTCGTGCCCCTGCGGCGATTCCAGCGGCAGGAAGCGCGAATCGGCGCCGCCGGCGCGCAGGCCCTCGGCGATTTCCTGCTGTTGCTGCAAGGGGAACAGGATGTCGGTCTGGACGCCGATCGCCAGGGCTTTTTCGACCCGGATCGCGGCCAGGCCGAGCCGCACCTGTTCATCATTGTCGGCGAGGGGCTGGCCGCAGTAGTCGCCCAGGTCGAACCAGTCCATCGAGCGGCTGAGATACAGATAGCAGTTGGGGTCGAAACGGCGGACGAAGCGGCGGGCGTGGCCTTCGAGGTAGCTTTCGACTTCGAATTCGAGCCCGAACGGTTCGTCGTCGGCGCGGTCCGACTCCAGGCGCACGCGGCCGAAGCGGCCGTCCCATTCCAGCGCCGAGCGATAAGTGATGACGCCGAGCTTGCGCGCCATGCGCATGCCCGACTCCGGGTAATGCTCGTCGTCGTAGCGGCCCTGGTTCCATTGCGGGTCCAGGCGAATCGCCTCGCGTTGCAGCGAGCGGATCGCGATGGAGAACGGCAAGGCGCGGGCGGCGCCGGAGATATTGATGTGGTTGCGCGCCAGGCCCGGGTGACGGATCAGCAGGGCCAGCGCGGTCATGCCGCCCATCGAATTGCCGATCACGCAGGCCAGGTGCTCGATGCCGAGCGCGCGCACGACATGGGCGGCCGCATCGGCGCCGTCTTCGATCGACAGCTCGGGGAATTCGAGGCGGTACAGCTCGCCGGTGACCGGGTCGACCGAAGCCGGGCCGGTCGAGCCCTTGCAACTGCCCAACGAGTTCACGCAGATCACGAACCAGTGGTCGCTGTCGATTGGCTTGCCCGGGCCGAGCATGGCTTCCCACCAGCCCGGTTCCGGATTGCCGGCATTGGCCGCCGCGTGCGCGTCGGGCGACAGGCCGGTGACGATCAGGATGGCGTTGTCGCCGGCGGCGTTGAGCTCGCCCCAGGTTTCGTAGGCGATGCGGGCGCCCTGCAGCGCGCCGCCGCGCTTCATCGGGAACGGCGACGGCAGGTCGATGTGGCGGGTGCCGGGCGGTATGAATTCGGTCATGCCTTGCGCTCGTCTGGCCGGCCGTGGGCCGGTGTCCTTGGGGTCGGAGGGGAAGGGCGGAGCGGGAAGCGGAGGCTGGCGAAGTTCGTTTCGTCCGCTCGCCCGTATCGATCGCCGTGCAGCCTAAACCATTGTTTCGGCGTGCGTGGCAGCATCATCCGTTCTGTCGTCATGCGCCCGTTCCGATGGCGAAACAGGCCTCGTTTCGAGGCCGGATCCGGACGGGCCCGGCCACGATCATTCGACCACGCGATCGACGACGATCTCGACCCTACCGCTGTCGGCCACGCGCGCGGTCGTCGGCGCGGAGGCGAGGTCGCCAGGCTGCGGAATCGCATTGCCCGACGCCGAGATGCGGGCGAGCACCTGCACTTCGGCAAGTTGGGACAGTTTCATGGTCGGCATCGGGCTGTCGCCGTCGTCGAGCCGGACTTCGATCGGGAAATCCTTGGCCGCGTGTTTCTCGACCGCAACCGGCATCGGCGCGCCGCTGGTCTGGCGGGCGAGCACGAACAAACTGGCGTTGGCCGGCAGCTTGGCCGCCAGGGCCGGCGCCAGGCTGACCTTGATCGTGATGCCGGGGCCTGCGCTTGCGGCCGCGGCCGTCTTGGCCGGCGCTTGCATCGGTTCCAGCCCGGCCTCCAGGCGCGCGCCGTTGATCTGTTCGAGCAGGCTCGCGGCGGTGCGGGCATCGACCACGGCGAGCAGCGGCTCCCAGGTCTTCGCCGCTTCGGCCGGTTGTTCGGCCTGGCGCTGGGCGATGCCGAGGAACCAACGCGCACGCTGGTGCATCGGCTGCTGTTGCAAGGCGTGCTGCAGCATGGCCACGGCTTCGGCGTCGAAACGCCGGTCCGGCATCGCCAGCGCGCGCGCCTCGGCGGCTTCGGCGAGCAGGTCGGGGTTGTCGGGGGCTAGCTTGACCGCACGCGCATAGGCATCGCGCGCTTTCGCGCTCAAGCCTTCGGCGGTGTAGGCGCTGGCGAGCAGGCGCCAGCCTTCGATCTGGTTCGGATCGCGTTCCAGCTCGGCTTCGAGCTGGGTCACCGCTTCGGCGAGGGTCTGGGGTGCCTTGACCTGCTGCGGATTGAGCGCGGCCGGCGTGCCGATCGCGAGGTACAGCGCCGCGGTCACCGCCGCCAGCGCCAGGCCGACGCCGGCACCGAGCCACGGCCGCGAGCGCCACAGCGGATACAGGGCGAATCCCAGCGCGAACACGACCAGGGTCGCGCCCGCCACCACGAACATCGTCATCGAGCTCGAACCCATCGCCACGGCCATCACCACTCTTGCTCGTCGTCGTTCGGCGCGGGCGTCGACGCCGCGCTGCGCTGGCGCACGATGCGCGCGACCACGAAGCCGCCGGCCAACAGCAGCAGGGCCGGGCCGAACCACAGCAACCAGGTCTTGGATTCGACCTGCGGCCGGTAGAGCACGAACTCGCCGTAACGCGCGACCAGGAAGTCCTTGATCTGCGCGTCGTTCTTGCCCTGGCGCATCAGCTCCAGGACCTCGCGGCGCAGATCGTGGGCGATCTGGGCGTTGGAATCGGCCAGCGACTGGTTCTGGCACATCACGCAGCGCAGCTCGGCGACGAGGGCATGGAAGCGCCGTTCTTCGCCGCTGTCGTTGAAGCTCAACGGCACCGGGTCGTTGGCGGGCTGCGCCGTCAGTGGAGCGGCAAAGGACAGGGTCAGCAGCAGGGCGAGCGAGAGGGGGCGTGCGATTCGGCGCAGCGAGTGGGTGAGGAAAGCAAATCCCCCCCGGCCCCTCTTTTTCAAAGGGGTGAGGCCCTCATGGGAGGGCGTCGCCACGAACGAACCCACTTCGTTTCCAATCGTTGCGACAAACGAACCCGCGCCGTTCGTCCCTTTGAAAAAGGGGGGCAGGGGGTATTTGCTCTTGCGCCCGAAACTCATCGCGCCTTCTCGACTTCCGCCAGCTTCGGCAGCAACTCGTCGCGGATGGTCGCGTCGGTCAGCGGGCCGACGAACTTCCAGCGCACGATGCCCTTACCGTCGACCAGGAAGGTTTCCGGTGCGCCGTAAATGCCCCAATCGATCGCCGACTTGCCTTCGAAATCGGTGACCACGACCCAGTAGGGATTGCCGAACTGCTCCAGCCAACGCAGGGCGTCGGCGTGTTCGTCCTTCCAGTTGAAGCCGATCACGCGCACGCGCTTGGTCTCGGCGAAACGGGTCAGCACCGGATGTTCGTCGCGACAAGCCGGGCACCAACTGCCCCAGACGTTGAGCAGGTAGGGCTCGCCGCGCAGGTCGTCGGACGAGAGCAGGCGGCCGGCTTCGTGCAGCACCGGCAGCGAGAACGCCGGCGCCGGCTTGCCGATCAGCGGCGACGGCAGCGCCTCGCGGTTCGGCTTGCGGCTCAGCCAAACGCCGGCGGCGAGCAGCACGGCCAACGCAGCGAATACCGCCAACGGCAACCAGCGGCTGTTATTGCCGCGCGGGGTGGGGGTACTCATGCCTGTTCTCCTGCAATGGATCCTGCGACCGCAGCGGACACGGCCGGACGCGGTTCGGGCGAACGTTCGCCTTCCTCGCGTGCATCGGCCTTGACGCGGAAACGCCGGTCGGCCGCTGCGACGAAACCACCGAGCATCATCAGCAAGGCGCCCAGCCAGACCCAGCGCACGAACGGTTTGATGTGCACGCGTACCGCCCAGGCGCCGTCGCCCAGCGATTCACCGAGGGCGACATACAGATCGCGGGTGATGCCGCGTTCGATCGCCGCTTCGGTCATGACCTGGCCGCCGCTGGCGTAGGCGCGTTTTTCCGGGTGCATGACCGCGAGCACTCGCTCGCCGTCGAACACGGTGACGGTGCCGTAGTCGGCTTCGTAGTTGGGCCCGACGCGATGGTCGACGCTGTCGAAGCGGAACGCGTAGCGACCGAGGTCCAGGCTCTTGCCCGGCGTCAGCGCGACTTCGCGCTGTACGCTGAGGCCTTCGACCAGCAGGGCGCCGACCAGGAACACGGCGACGCCGAGATGGGCCAGGGTCATGCCGAGCATCTCGGCGGTGTAGCGGGTGCCGTTGCCGCGCACGCGCGTCCACACGAAGCGCAAAGTGCCGGCCGCGACCCACACCGCGCCGCCGACGCCGGCGGCGACTTTCCACGGCCCCTGCGGCGCGAGGAAATAGGCCGCGATGGCCGCGCCGAGAGCGAGACCGGCCCAGGGCACCAGCATCGCCAAGGGGCGTGAGGGCTGCTCGCGCTGCCAGCGGAACAAGGGGCCGAACGGCAGCAACAACACCAGCGGCGTCATCAGCAACACGAACATCAGCGAGAAATACGGCGGGCCGACCGAGATCTTGCCGAGTTCCAGCGCATCGGCCAGCAAGGGATACAAGGTGCCCAGCAGGACCATCGCGCAGGCGGTGGCGAGCAGCAGATTGTTGGCGAGCAACAAGGTCTCGCGCGAACTGAGCTCGAACGGCTTGCCGCCGTCGTCGTCGCCGGACGGCACGCGCACCGCGTACAGCAGCAGCGAACCGCCGATGACGATGCCGAGGAAGATCAGCACGAACAGGCCGCGCGAAGGATCGGCGGCGAAGGCGTGCACGCTGGTCAGCACGCCGGAACGGACCAGGAAGGTGCCGAGCAGCGACAGCGAGAACGCGGCGATCGCGAGCAACAGGGTCCAGCCGCGGAAGCTGCCGCGCTTTTCGGTGACCGCCTGCGAATGCAGCAGGGCGGCGCCGGCGAGCCAGGGCATGAAGCTGGCGTTCTCGACCGGGTCCCAGAACCACCAGCCGCCCCAGCCGAGTTCGTAATAGGCCCACCACGAACCCAGGGCGATGCCCAGGGTGAGGAAGGCCCAGGCGATATTGGTCCACGGCCGCGTCCAGCGCAGCCAGCGCGCGTCGACCTTGCCGTCGAGCAAGGCGGCGATGGCGAAGGCGAACGGCACCGAGAAGCCGACGTAGCCGATGTACAGCATCGGCGGATGGATGATCAGGCCGGGGTCCTGCAGCAGCGGATTGAGATCGCGGCCTTCGGCGACCGCCGGCAGCAGGCGCGCGAACGGATTGCTGGTGAAGATCAGGAAGGCGAGGAAGCCGACGCTGATCACGCCCATGACCGCTAGCACGCGCGAGATCACCTCGGGCGGCAAGGCCTTGGAGAAGCGCGCGACCGCCGCGGTCCACAGCGCCAGCACTAGCGCCCACAGCAGCAACGAACCCTCGTGCGCGCCCCACACTGCCGAATAGCGATATGCCATCGGCAGCAGCGAATTGCTGTTCTCGGCGACGTAGCGCAGCGAGAAATCCTGGGTGACGAAGGCTTCGGTCAGGATCAGGAAGGCGAAGCCGACCAGGATCAGCTGCGCGTAGGCCGCGGGCCGCGCGATCGCCATCCACGGCGCGATGCCGCGATGCGCGCCGAGCATCGGCAGGCTGGCCTGCACGATGGAGATCAGCAGGGCGAGGATCAGGGCGATCTGGCCGAGTTCAGGCAGCATGGTAGGCGCCCTTGCAGAAGATCAGGGATGGGGCAACAGCAACGGCAAATCTCCCGCGGTCCCCCTTTTTCAAAGGGGGAAGACCAGCGGAGTTATCGAAGCGAGTAGATCCCCGAGAGCCAGTCCGTGCTGTTCCCTCCTTTGAAAAAGGGGGGCAGGGGGGATTTGCTCTCGCTACCGCAACGGTTACTGCGATCAACGCGCCGGCTCCGCGCCGCCGGGGGCGGCGACGTCGTGCTTCTTGTGCGCCGCGCCCATCTTGTCGGCGACTTCCTTCGGCATGTAGGTCTCGTCGTGCTTGGCGAGAATCTCCTCGGCGACGAAGGTGTCGCCCTGCATGCGGCCGGTCGCGACCACCGCCTGCTTCTCGCGGAACAGGTCGGGCAGGATGCCGGTGTAGGCGACCGCCAACTCGGCGTCGCCGTCGGTGACGCGGAATTGCGAATCCAGGGTGCCCTGGGTGCGCTTGAACGAACCCGCCGCGACCATGCCGCCGAGGCGGAAACGCGCTCGCTCGCTGGCTTCGCCGCGCAGGATCTCGCTCGGCGTATACAGATAGGCGACATTGCGCTGCAAGGCGGTGGCGACCAGGGCGGTCGCGGCGCCGGCGGCGGCGACCAGTCCGACTACCCAGAGCAGGCGGCGACGGCGAGTGGGGTTCATCGGCTCAATTCACTTGTCTGGCTACGCGCTGCGCTGCGGGCCGCGCGCGCGCGCGCCAGGCGCAATTCGCGGCGGATCTGCAGCCGGCCGGCGACGAAGTCCCAGCCCAGCACGATGGCGAAAACCGCATACGCGGCGATGATGTATTCCTGGTATTCCATTATCGGCGGCCCTCGCTCGTGGCGCCGGCGAGTTCGGCGACCCAGGCCTTGCCCTGTTCGCGGCGCAGGTTGTCGGCGCGCGCCCGCGTCAGCAGGGCGCCGATGAACCACAGCTTGGTGCCGACGATCATCCAGATCAGCGGCGCCATCATGCTCGCGTCCATGCTCGACTTGCCGAGCAGGCTGATGGTCTGGCCCTGGTGCAGCGAGTTCCACCACACCACCGAATAACGGATCACCGGCAGCAGGGCCACGCCCACGATCGCCAGCAAGGCGGCGGCGCGCGCCGCGGCGCGGCGGTCGTCGATGGCGTTGTACAGGCCGATCACGCCGAGATACAGGAACAGCAGGATCAGCTCGGTGGTCAGGCGCGGGTCCCAGTCCCACCAGGTGCCCCACATCGGCTT
Source organism: Lysobacter sp. 22409 (assembly GCF_052045105.1). Taxonomy (NCBI): domain Bacteria; kingdom Pseudomonadati; phylum Pseudomonadota; class Gammaproteobacteria; order Lysobacterales; family Lysobacteraceae; genus Lysobacter; species Lysobacter sp. 22409. The sequence continues at coordinate 40,274 of NZ_JBQEOE010000031.1, forward strand.
GCCCCAGATCGAACCGGTCGCCAGTGTGATCAGGGTGAAGCCGGCGCCGATCGGCGCGCAGGCCATAGCCAGGATCTCGCACAGTTTGATGCGCCAGACCAGGGCGATGGCGGCATAGAACGCCATCAGGGCGAACACCGCCATGCTCATCCAGGCGCTGGGCACGTGGATATAGAGGATGCGGAAGCTGTCCTTCTGTTGGTAGTCGGCCGGCACCAGGAACAGGGCCGAGTACAGGCCCCAGGCCATGACCAGCAGGCCCAGGCCGTAGCCCCAGGGCGCCCAACGCGCGGCGAAGCGGTCGAAGTAGGGCGGCGAGCCGAGTGTGTGGAACCAGCGGACGAGGGGATTCATTCAGTGGTTCGTTCGGGGTCTGGGTCGCGAGCGGCCTGGAGCGGTGGGACGCGGCCAAGCGGCGGCCGCGCAGGATCTGTTCGGTGCGATCAGTTCAATGCGATGCGGATCGCCGCGGCGGCAGCCAGCGGCGCCAGCAACAGGGCGACCACCAGTCCGGCGGCCAGCAACAGCAACGCGCCTACCGGGTCCAATCCCTGGGCCGAGCGAGCCACGCTGCCCGCCCCGAACACCAGCACCGGGACATACAGCGGCAGCGCCAACAAGGCCACAAGGATACCAGAGCGCCGCATCCCGACCGTCAGCGCGGCCACGACCGCGCCGAGCAGACTCAGCAGCGGCGTGCCCAGCGCGAGCGAGGCCAGCAGCACCGGCAATTGCTCGCGCGGCAGGTATAGCAGCTCGCCGAGGAAGGGGGTCGCGACCAGCAGCGGCAGGGCGGTAGTGGCCCAGTGCATGAAGGTGCGCACCGCGACCAGCCAGCCCAGCGGCACCGGCGCCAGCATCCATTGCTCCAGCGAGCCGTCCTCGGCGTCGCCACGGAACAAGGTGTCGAGGGCGAGCAGGCCGGCCAGCAGCGCCGACAGCCACAGCACCCCGCCGGACACCTTCGCCAAGGCCTGCTTCTCGCCGCCCAGGGCCAGGGCGAACAGCACCACCACCAGCAAGGCGAACAGCGCCGGCTGCAGGGCGTCGCCGCGGCGGCGCCAGAGCAGGCGCAGGTCGCGCGCCATCAGGGCGCGGGCCGAGCCGATCAGGCCGGGCGTGGCGGCGGTCAGGCTGGGATTGCGTTGGCGCGCGCTCATGCCGCCTTCTCCATGACCAGCATGCGGGTGCGCACCGGCGGCGCGGCATAGGCGCCGTGGGTGGTGACCAGGGCGGCGCCGCCCTCGCGCAGGTGTGCCTGGACCATCCGATTGACCAGTTCGATGCCTTCCAGGTCGAGATTGGCGTAGGGCTCGTCGAGCAGCCACAGCGGTGCCGGCGCCATCCACAGGCGGGCCAGCGACAGGCGCTTCTTCTGTCCGGCCGACAGCTGGCGGGCGAGGGCATCCTCGTAGCCGGCCAGGCCGACGATGGCCAGGGCGTTCTCGGGCAGTTGGCCGCGCCGGCGCCCCTGCAGGCCGCACAGGAAGTTCAGGTTTTCCATCGCGCTGAGGTCGGCCTTCAGCCCGGGCAGATGGCCGAGGTAAGCGATCGCCCGGGCGCGGCGCGCCGGGTCGGACGGTTCGCCGTCGAGTTCGATCTCGCCCTCGTCGGCCCGCAACAGACCGGCCAGTACCCGCAGCAGCGTGGTCTTGCCGGCGCCGTTGTCGCCCTGCACGAGCAAGGCCTCGCCGGCGTCGACCGCGAAATCGAGCGGCCCGAACACGGGTTCGTCGTTGCGCGCAAAGCGCAGTCCGCGGGCTTGCAACAGCGGCGGGGCAGTACGTTCGTGTGAGGTCATCGGTCGGGTGCGGGCGCCCGGTCGGGTCGCGGAGCGCGCATTTTATGCGAGTCCGCCGCCAATCCCCCATGAGCGAGCGAGGGCGAGGGCGGCCGCGCCGGCCCGGATCGCGCCCGACTCAATCGCCGAGCCAGTCGGTGTATTCCGAGCGCTCGGCATTGGCCGGGCGCGCGATCAGCATGCGCAAGCGCACCGGCTCGCCGCGGCGCCAGGCCAACACCCCGGCCTGGCCGAAATCGCGGGCCAGGGCATGGGCGAGGCTTTCGTCGAGGTCGGCCAACAGCCAGCCCGGCTCGCGCCATTCGCCTGCGCTGTCTTCGGCCCAGGCGGCGTGGCGTTGCACCCCAGCGGCATCCAGGCGCGCCACCAGTCGTTCGTCGGCGGCGCGGTTGGCGCTGTCGGAGTGCGGTTCGGACGCCGGGTTCCAGGCGGTCACGAACATATAGTGAGTCGCCGGCCAGTACGCTTCGAGGTCCCTGGCCGGGCGGCCGACCCGTAAGGGCAGCGCGTCTCCGTCGAGGGCCACCGCATAGTCCGCGGCGGCGTAAGCGACCGCCAGTTCGGCAGCATTGACGACTTGTAGTTCGCGCATGGCGTCAGTGTCCCGAGCCTGGGCGGACAGTGCAATGCCCGTTGATCGGCGGCTGTCCAATGGGTCGGGCGCATATCGATATGTCGACTCGGACGGCTTGCGGCCGGATGCGATCTAACGGCCTGCAACACCGCACCGTTACACTCGATGCCCCGTACGCGATCCGTTCCCGGCCCATGACGCTCGAAACCAAGCTGCCGAAAGTCGGCACCACCATCTTTACCGTGATGTCGCAGCTCGCCCTCGAGCACCAGGCGGTCAATCTGGGTCAGGGCTTTCCCGACTTCGACGTGCCGGCGCGGCTGGTCGAGTCGCTGGCGCGGGCGATGAAGGACGGCAAGAACCAATACGCGCCGATGACCGGCATCCCGGCCCTGCGCCAGGCCATCGCCGCCAAGACCGAGCGCTGCTACGGCCACCGTCCCGACGCCGACAGCGAGATCACCGTGGTGTCCGGCGCCAGCGAGGCGATCTTCGATGCGGTCCAGGCGGTGGTCCGCCCGGGCGAAGAAGTGATCGTGCTCGATCCCTGCTACGACAGCTACGAGCCGGCCATCGACCTGGCCGGCGGCCGCGCCGTGCATGTCCCGCTCGACCCGCAGACCTTCGCCGTCGACTGGGACCGGGTGCGCGCCGCGATCACCCCCAAGACCCGGCTGTTGATGATCAACTCGCCGCACAACCCGTCCGGGGCCATGTTCGATGCGAAGGACATCGCGCGCCTGAGCGAGCTGCTGCGCGAGCACGATATCTGGCTGTTGTCGGACGAAGTCTACGAACACATCGTGTTCGACGGGCTGCGCCACGAGTCGATCCTGCGCTACCCGGAGTTGCGCGCGCGCGCCTTCGTGGTGTCGAGCTTCGGCAAGACCTACCACTGCACCGGCTGGAAGATCGGCTACTGCATCGCGCCGCCGGCGTTGTCGGCCGAGTTGCGCAAGGTCCATCAGTACAACAGCTTCTGCAGCTTCGCCCCGGCGCAGTGGGCTTTCGCCGAGATGATCGAGGCCGAGCCGGAGCACTACCTGGGCCTCGGCGATTTCTACCAGGCCAAGCGCGATCGGTTTCGCGAGCAACTTTCGACCACGCGCCTGAAGCCCCTGCCGGTGCCGGGCGGCTATTTCCAATTGGTCGACTACTCGGCGATCAGCGACCTCGACGACGCGGCCTTCTGCCGTTGGCTGACGATAGAGAAGGGCGTCGCGGCGATTCCGCTGTCGCCGTTCTACGAGTCGCCGCCGGCCGGGCAACGATTGGCGCGCCTGTGTTTCGCGAAGAACGAAGCGACCCTCGACGCGGCGATCGAACGCCTGGCCAGACTTTGAGTCGCAACTCTAGATTGCACTTTTTTCGTCGACCCACTTGCCGAAAGCTTTGACTTCGGTCTAATCTTCGTCTACGAGTGTCGTCAGACACACGTTTAACGGTACTACCGTGCTGTAGGGGAGTTCATGGACAGAACGATGATTACGCGTCGCGCGACTCGCGCGGCCTTACTTTCGCGACCCGGTGCAGAAAGGGCAGGCGTGTTACGCACTGCCACTGCAAAGGTGTCCGCCGTCTCATTTTGGCCGGCTTCGGTCCAGCAAATCCGTTACCAACAATGACCGCGGCGGGGCCAGTCGCGACGCACTGGCGAGTCCAGGCGTGGCTGGCGGCCTCAGCGGCGATTTCGTGCGTCAGTTCAATCAAATAAAGCCGGGGAAAGCGTGAGACATACAACTGCAACCAGCCCTCGTTTGTGGGTCGCGATTTTGCTGGCGATTGCGCTGGCAGGCTGCGCCACTCGACCCGCGCCGGATTTCGGCGGCCGCTGGAAGCCGGTCAACCGGTATTCCGAAGCCCCCAGTGAAATCCCGCTGCACCAGTCCTACGTGTTCTATCCGTCGCCGATGGACGGCACGTTGAAGAACATGCTGACGCGCTGGGCGACCGATTCGAATATGACCCTGGATTACCAGCATTATTCGGACTTCACCCTGCACCAGGCGGTGTCGCTGATCCACACCACCAGCCTGCCCGATGCGGTTTCGCAGCTGAATTCGGCGTATGCCGCGCAAGGCGTGGTCATCGCCCGCGAAGGCGACAAGATCGTGGTCCGCTCGGCCGTCGCCGCGCCGGCGCCGGGTCCCGCCGCGGCGCTGCCCGAGCCGGAGTCGAAGGCCAGCCGTCACGCCAAGACCAAGAGCGAGGCGGCCCCGGCCGAATCGCCCTCCGCGGATGCGGCGCCCTCGTCGGTCTCGACGACGGCGGTCGCGCAAACCGCAGCTCCGACGCCTTAACCATCGAACGGCTAACGCCGACCCGCTTGAGCGATCCGGTCTGCGTGCGCGAGCACGCGCGGTCGCCGGCAACGATTCCATAGTTATGGATGCAACATAAGATGTTCGGAAAAAAGCCCGTAACTCCGCAGATCGAGAACGCCGTCGCCAAGGCGGCCAACTACGAAGTCACCGTCGCCGACATCGCGCGACGCAGCGAACGCCGCGCCTGGATGGTGGCGTTCGCCTCGTTGGTGATGTCGCTGATCCTGGCCGGCGGATATTTCTACTTCCTGCCGCTGAAGGAAAAGGTGCCGTACCTGGTCATGGCCGATGCCTACACCGGCACCTCGACCGTGGCCCGCCTGCGCGACGACTTCGTCAACCCAAGCATCGCCAGCAGCGAGGCGATCAACAAGAGCAACATCTCGCACTTCGTGATGGCGCGCGAGTCCTACGACCACTCGCAGATCGGCGAGCGCGATTGGAGCACGGTGTTCGCGATGGCGGCCCCGCACGTCACCAGCGGCTACTCGCAGCTGTACGGCAACACCAATCCGAACAATCCGATCACCATCTTCGGCAAGGCCAAGACGGTCCGGGTCAAGATCCTCAGCATCCAGCTCAACGGCGAGCAGAACACCGGTCCGAAGCCGAAAGTCGCCACGGTTCGTTTCCAGCGCAGCGTGCTGAACAAGGACACCGGGTCTTCCGAGCCTCTGGACAGCAAGATCGCCACGATCGAGTACCTGTACAAGTCGAACCTCAAGATGGACGAGCGCAATCGCGTGCTCAATCCCTTGGGCTTCCAGGTGACCGGTTACCGCGTCGACAACGACTACGCCGCTTCGCCGCCGATCCAGAGCGAGTATCCGACCACGCCGGGCGCGGCTCCTGCTCCTGCTCCTGCTCCCGCGGCTGCGCCGCAGGGCCAGCTCATGCCCGACGGCACGATGGCGCCGGCTCCCGCTTATCCCGGCGCGGCTCCGGCCGCTCCCGGCGCCGCCCCAGGCTACCCGCCGACGGCACCGGCCCAGCCGGGCCAGCCCGGCGCGCCCGTTCCCCCCAATCCCGCCGCCAATCCGGCAATGACGCCGGCGGCACCCGCACCTGCACCGACTGGCAATGCGAATGGAGTCAGCAACCGATGAACTGCCTGCGTAAACACCGCTTGGCCGCCCTGCTGTTTCTGGCGGTTTCCGGCCTCGCGCTACCTGCCACGGCCCAGGTTATCCAGGAATACGAATACGAAGCCAACCGTATCTATCCGGTACGTACCGGCCTGGGCATCACCACCCAGATCGAGCTGAGCCCGAGCGAGAACATCCTCGACTACAGCACCGGCTTCAGCACCGGCTGGGATCTGAGCCGCCGCGACAACGTCTTCTACATCAAGCCCAAGAACGTCGACGTCGACACCAACATGATGATCCGTACGAGCACGCACTCGTACATCTTCGAGTTGAAGGTCGTCGCCACCGACTGGCGCGTGCTCGAGCAGGCCAAGCAGGCCGGCGTGCAGTACAAGATCAAGTTCGTCTACCCGAACGGCACCGAGTTTTCCGGCGCTCAGGAGACCAAGGTCGAGCCGGTTCCGGAGTTGAACACGACGCTCGACAAGAACCGCGTCTACAACTTCGACTACCAGTATTCGACCCGCAAGAAGCCCTCCTGGCTGGTGCCGACCAACGTCTACGACGACGGCCAGTTCACCTACATCAAGATCAGTGGACTGAAGAGCCTGCCGACCGGCAATTTCCCGGCCGTGTTCGGTCGCGAACGCGAAGGCAGCGAGGATTTCGTGGTCAACACCACGGTCGAGAACAACACGATCGTCGTCCACGGCACCTATCCCTACTTGATCATCCGGCACGGCAACAACGTCGTCGGTCTGCGCAGGAAGAAGCAGAAATGAGCCAGAACATGCCGCCCAACCCGCCTGGCCGCCCCGAGGACAACACGGGCACGTCGCAAGAAGGCAACTACGGCTACGCCGGTGCCAATCCCTATTACGGCCAGCAGGCCAGCGGCCCCGCGCCGGACCTGGATGCCGGTACCCCGACCCTGAAGTCTGCCGAAGCGCAAAAGCTCAACCGTAAGGCGCTGCTGTTCCTCGGCGGCATCGTGCTGTTGTTGATCATCGCCGCGCTGTGGATGTTCAACCGCGCGACTTCCGACGACGACGAGACGAAAAAGGTCAAGGAAGAGGAGATCAGCATCCCGGCGCTGCCCAAGCCGATCGAGGCGCCGTTGCCTCCGCCGGAGCCGATGCCGCCGATGCCGCCCTTGCCGATGGCCGAGCCGATGCCGCCGCCGCAGCCGCAGATGAACCAGCAGCCGCAGGAACAGGTCGAAGCCGGCCCGCGCGGTCCCAGCCTGATGGAACGCCGCATGGGCGAAATGGCCGGGCAGGGCGGTGGTAGCGGTGGACAAAGCCAAGAGGACCGCGTCGCGGCCCAGATCGCCGCGGCCGAAGCCCGCCTCAACCCGAAGGCCGCCGTCGTCGAGCCGCCGAAGGAAGTCGCCTTCGCACAGCCGATCTACAACCCCGATACCTTGCTGGTACGCGGTACGTACATCCGCTGCGTGATGGAAACGCGAATCGTCACGGATCTGCCGGGCTTTACTTCGTGCATCGTCACCGAGCCGACCTACTCGATCAACGGCCGTCGTCTGTTGCTGCCGAAGGGCTCGAAGATCTCCGGTCGCTACCAGAACGACAACATCAACGGCCCGCGCGTTTCGGTCATTTGGGATCGCATCACCACCCCTAACGGCATCGACGTCAACATGGCCAGCCCGGGTATCGACAACCTCGGCGGTGCCGGCCACCCCGGCGATTTCAACGCGCACTGGGGCAGCCGTATCGCCTCGGCGCTGATGATCAGCCTGATCAGCGACGCGTTCAAATACGCAGCGGCCAAGAACGGTCCGGAAAGCACCACGATCACCAATAGCGGCAACGAGATCCAGCAGCCGTACGAGAGCAACACCGCCCGTGCGATGGAGCGCCTGGCCAACCAGGCCCTGGACAAGAGCATCAACCGTCCGCCGACCGTGACCATCAACCAGGGCACGATCGTGAACGTCTATGTCGCCAAGGACGTCGACTTCTCGTCGGTCCTCAGGTGATATCGACCACAGTGGTTAGTTGAGAGAAATGGATACAGACAATTCACCGATCGCCCAGGTATCCAACGCGTTCCTGGAATACCAGTACCAGGTGCTGGGCATCCACGAGTACATGAGCTCGCCGGATGTGACGGAAATCTGTATCAACCGGCCGGGGGAGCTCTATCTGGAGACCCGGTCGGGCTGGAACCGGATCGAAGTGCCGGGCCTGACGTTCGATCGGGCCCGGCAGTTCTGCACCGCGGTCGTCAACGAGAGCAACACCGGCCAGCGCATCACCGATGCCGACCCGGTGGTCTCGTTGACGTTCCCGACCGGCCAGCGCGCCCAGTTCGTGATCCCGCCGGCGTGCGACGCCGGCAAGGTCTCGATCACGATCCGACTGCCGTCCAAGCACAGCAAGACCCTCCAGCAGTACGAGGAGGACGGCTTCTTCGCCCAGGTCGTCGAGCAGACGCACGTGCTGAGCGAGCACGACCGCGAGCTGCTGGAGCTGCGCGCGTCGAGGAACTACGCCGAATTCTTCAAGAAAGCCGTCCAGTACAAGAAGAACGTCGTCGTCGCCGGCGCTACCGGCAGCGGCAAGACCACCTTCATGAAGTCGCTCGTCAACCACATTCCGGCCTACGAACGGCTGGTGACGATCGAGGACGCGCGCGAGCTCTTCATCGAGCAGCCGAATGTGGTGCACTTGCTCTACTCAAAAGGTGGACAAAGCACGAGCAACGTCACGGCCAAGAGTTGCATGGAGGCCTGCCTGCGTATGAAGCCCGACCGGATCATCCTGGCCGAGTTGCGTGGCGACGAATCGTTCTACTTCATTCGTAACTGCGCCTCGGGCCACCCGGGATCGATCACCAGCTGCCACGCCGGCAGCATCACCCAGACCTGGGATCAGCTGGCGTTGATGGTGAAGGCTTCGAACGAGGGTTCGGGATTGGAATTCGCGGTCATCAAGCGTCTGTTGATGATGACCATCGACATCGTCGTGCACATCAAGGCCCACGCCGGGCAGCGCTATATCACGGGTATCGATTTCAATCCGGAACGCGCGCACGCCGAATAGGTGCGCTGCGTTCGGGAAATTCGTGAAAAAGTGACGTAAGTGTGCATAGTCATTGACAATCCTGGCTCCAACATGAATCATTGCGGCGTCGTTCCAACTGCTAGCAACCCATTCATTTTTGGTCTGTTTACAGGGGGTCGGCGCCAAGGTCGGCAGGGGGGGATCAAGGAATGTTGCCCGGAATTGAGCTGATGAACTGCCCGGGCTTGGCAGTTCCACATGAAGTGATGCACCACGTCGTGCGCGTGGAGTCGTCTTTTAATCCCTACGCCATCGGCGTCGTGGGTGGCCGCCTTGTGCGCCAGCCCAAGAATCTCCCCGAAGCGATCGCCACCGTGCGCATGCTCGAGCGCCGCGGCTACAACTTTTCGCTCGGTGTCGCCCAGGTCAACCGCTACAACCTCGGCAAGTACGGCCTGGACTCCTACGAGAAAGCCTTCGAGGCCTGTCCGAACCTGCAGGCCGGCTCGCGCATCCTGGCCGAGTGCTACAGCCGCTCCAACAACGACTGGGGCAAATCTTTCAGCTGTTACTACTCCGGCAACTTCGTCACCGGTTTCCGGCACGGTTACGTGCAGAAGATCTATGCCTCGATCAACCGCGCCGCGAGCGAAGTCTCCGATGGTCAGGCCATCGCGGTGATCAGCAAATCGCCGCGTGCCGAGCCCGTTGGGGCGAGCGTCGCCGCGGCCGCCAAGCCGGTCTACGCGCCAGGCCGGCAGTCCGGCCCCCAGCGCCTGGCCACCGCCTTGGCGACTTCGCAGCCGGCCCCGGCCCCGCCGCCGATGGCCGCGTCGATGCCCCAGTTGCCGTTATCTGCTACACCAATGCCAGTTTCTTCACCGCCTCCGGCCCAGCCCGTTTCGATGGGTATGGCCGCACTGACCCTGCAAGCGTCTCAACCGGTGAGAGTCATGCCGATGAACGCCGCCGCGGGGCCAGCCGCTGCCGCTGCTCCGGCCAAGGAGCCGTCGCCGGGAGACCAGGCCTTCGTTTTCTGACCACCGATCCACCAGCGCCAAACCCTTAGCTCCAATTCCCTAGCTCCACCCCTAGACCCACGATTCTTCTCCACCACCTTTGTCCACTCGCGAACTAGAAGGGATCTCTTCATGAACAACACCATTCTCAAGAACTTTGTCTCTGCCTTCGGCATGGCGGCTCTCTTCGTCAGCATGCTGGTCCTGCCGGAACTGGCATTCGCTCAGCCGGGCGGCGGCGCCAATGCCGAAGAGCGCGTCAGCGGCTTCATCAACAACCTGAACTCGTTGCTCAATATCGCTTCGATCGCGGTCGTGACCATCGCCGTGATCTTCGCCGGCTACCAGATCGCGTTCGCTCACAAGCGCATCGCCGACGTCGCTCCGGTCCTGATCGGTGGCTTCCTGATCGGCGCGGCCGCCCAGCTGGCCAACATGGTGATCCCGGATGACGTCGGCCAGAACGTGATGGTGATGACGGCCCTGTCCTCGTATGCATAAGAACGCGCTGTTTCGCGGCTGTACGCGTCCGCCGATGTTCCTCGGCGTTCCGTACATTCCCTTCGCCTTCGGCGCCGGGACCTCGATGCTGCTGACGTTCTATATCGATATGTGGTGCATCTTGTTGCTGCCGGTGGTGATTTTCATCATGCGGCAGATGACCCGGCGAGATGAGCTGATCTTCCGCTTGCTGGGTCTGCGCTTCCAGTTCCGCGCTCGCGTGCGGAACCTGGAGCACCACCAGGGCATGTGGGTGTTCACGCCGAACCTGTATCGCAGCCCCAGCGACAAGAAAGCGAAAAAATGAAGTCCCGGACGTCATTGCGGCTAGCCCGCAATGACGTCCGGCTTTGCCGGCAGCCGTTCGCGGCCGGCTGTTAGCCGAGTTCGCTGTCAGCCGAGTTCCTCGAGCGATTCAGCCGTCCCAGCCGTCCAGCCTCAAACAGCCGCTACATCCACCCCAGAAGGCACGTACTCACCCTATGTTGACGCCCGACGCTCCCATCAGCGAGTTCATCCCGCTGTCCACCCATGTATCGCCGACGGTGCTGAAGACGACCGGGGGCGACTTCCTGTTGGTGTGGCATTTGGGTGGGTTGCCTTTCGTCGGGCGCGAGGAGTGGGAGCTGGAGCACCGCCACAACACCTTCAACCGGATGCTGCAGACCCTGCGCGCGCCGGACTTCGTCAACGTGGCGTTCTGGGTGCACGACATCCGTCGTCGTCGCCGCGTCAACACCAAGAACCAGTTCGACCAGGTCTTCAACCAGGAATTGTCGGACGGCTACTTCGCGTCGTTGTCCAGTCAGAAGCTCATGCAGAACGAGCTGTACCTGACGATGATTTACCGCCCGATCGTGTCGGGCAAGCGCTTCGTCGAGAAGTCGACGAACGTCGAGCAGCTGAAGGAAGAGCAAGACCAGGCGATCGGCAAGCTCATGGAGCTGGCCAGCAACGTCGAGGCGGTCCTGAAGGACTACGCGCCGTACCGGCTGGGCATGTACGAAGCCAAGAACGGCCTGGTGTTCTCCGAGGCGCTGGAGTTCTTCGGCTACCTGCTCAACCGCATCGACGAGCCGGTGCCGGTGTTGCCGGCCCCGGTCTATAACTACCTGCCGGTCAGCCGGCACATGTTCTCGAACAAGTCCGGCGACTTCGTCATCAATACGCCGAACGGCGTGAATCATTTCGGTGCGATCCTCAACATCAAGGAATACACCGACGCCACGTACCCGGGCATCCTCAATGGCCTGAAGTACCTGGACTTCGAATACGTCGTGACGCATTCGTTCAGCCCGATGGGACGCCAGGACGCGCTGAAGGCGCTGGACCGCACCAAGGGCATGATGATTTCGTCCGGCGACAAAGCGGTCAGCCAGATCATCGAACTCGACATGGCGATGGACCAGCTCGCCTCGGGCAACTTCGTGCTCGGCGAGTATCACTTCACCTTTACGGTGTACGCCGACAGCCAGGAAAAACTCGCCCAGCACCTGGCCATGTCGCGCGCCGAGTTGTCCAACGCCGGCTTCATTTCGGCCAAGGAAGACCTGGCCGTGGCGTCCTCGTTCTACGCCCAGTTCCCGGGCAACTGGAAGTACCGCACGCGCCTGGCCAATGTCAGCTCGCTGAACTTCCTCGGCCTGTCGCCGCTGCATAACTTCGCCACCGGCAAGAAAGAGAACAATCCTTGGGGCGACTGCGTCACCACCTTGCAGACGACCAACGGCCAGCCGTATTACTTCAATTTCCACGCGACCCATCCGGCCGAAAACTCGCTCGGCGAGAAGGCCATCGCCAATACCATGGTGATCGGTAAGTCGGGTACCGGTAAGACCGCGCTGATCAACTTCCTGTTGAGCCAGGTGCAGAAGCTCAAGCCGGTGCCGACGATCTTCTTCTTCGACAAGGATCGCGGCGCCGAGATCTTCGTGCGCGCCTGCGGCGGCAATTATCTCGCCCTCGAGAACGGTCAGCCCACCGGCTTCAATCCGTTCCAGTGCGAAAACAACGAAACCAATACCCAGTTCCTCTCGGATCTGATCAAGGTGCTGGCCGGCAAGACCGTGTATTCGGCACGCGAGGAAGAGGACATTTTCCGCGCGGTCGAGAACATCCTCGACACGCCGCCGCACCTGCGCAGCATGACCAACCTGCAGAAGAGCCTGCCCAACATGGGCGACGACGGTCTGTATGCGCGCCTGCGCAAGTGGACCGCGGGCAATTCGCTGGGGTGGGTGTTCGACAACCCGGTCGATACGGTCAACCTCGAGAAAGCCAGCATCATCGGCTTCGACTACACCGACGTGATCGACAACCCCGAAGTGCGCGTGCCGGTGATCAACTACCTGCTGCACCGCCTCGAAGAGCTGATCGACGGCCGTCCGCTGATCTACGTCATGGACGAATTCTGGAAGATCCTCGACGGCAGCGGCGGCCTCAAGGAATTCGCCAAGAACAAGCAGAAGACCATCCGTAAACAAAACGGCATGGGCATCTTCGCGACCCAGAGCCCGGAAGACGCGCTGGCCAGCGACATCTCGGCATCGCTGATCGAACAGACCGCGACGCTGATCCTGCTGCCGAACCCGAACGCCAGCCGCGAAGACTACATCGAGGGCCTCAAGCTCACCGATGCCGAGTACCAGGTCGTGAAGGGCCTCGACGAACGTTCGCGCTGCTTCCTGGTCAAGCAAGGCCACTCGGCGGTCGTCTGCCAGCTCAACCTGCGCGGCATGGACGACGCCTTGGCGGTCATTTCCGCTTCGACCGACAACATCGACATCATGCACCAGGTGCTCGAGAAGGCGGCCCACAAGAAGGGCATTACTCAGAACGATCTCGTTCCCGCCGATTGGCTGCAGGACTTTTTCGACAACCGCAAGGGTTCGGGCAAGGGTCCGGCCAAGAAGGCGGTTTCCGATTCCGCCGCGGCCTGAGCCTGGCGAACCGCTTATTCAGCAGTATCTGACGTCAACCATCAGATCAGGAGAAGGAAGATGAAATCGAACATTGCCAAGCAGGCGCGCACTAAGAAGCTGGCTGTCTGCGCACTGGCGTTCAGTAGCGTGATGGCGGCCGGAAGCGTGAATGCGCAATGGGTGGTTACCGATCCTGGTCACACCATACAGAACGTCGTCCAGCAGATCCTCGTCTCGGGCGAGCGTGCCGGCGAATTCGTGAAAGAGTTGGACGAGTGGAAGAAGCAGTACGAACACTTCCAGCAGCAGCTCATCAAGTTCCAGAGCTTTCTGAATAATCCGATCGCCTTGCCGAATTCGGAGCCCTGGGTCGAGTTGAACAAGACCGAGGTCGTCAAGCAGAAGTGCGGCGATGCCGGCGGCAGCCTGCTGGGCCGGCTGATGGACAGCGTCGGCTTACAGCTCAACGGCGATCTGGCCAAGCAGCAGTTGCAGGTGTGCGTAAACATCGAAAGCGCCAAGGTCGACAAGTTCAACTACACCGTCAAGTTCGCTCGCGACTCGGTGCCGCAGATGCAGAGCCTGCTCGGCAAGATCCAGGGACAGCGCGGGACCAGCAGCAGCCAGGGCAACATCCAGGGCGTGGACAGCGAATCGATGCGCCTGGCGAACGACCTGGACATCAAGTACCAGTCCTGGCAGGCGCAAATGAAGACCTACGATGCCTACATCGCCGCGATGATGGACAAGCAGAACACGTTGGCGACGCGCGCGCTCAAGGGCCAGGCGAACCCCCTGGGTCAGGCCATCAGCACCGCGGCCATGGCGGGCGCGCTGCAGTAAGTCGGGCTCATGGATCACTGATCGGCAATGCCAGTGGCAACTATCGGATCGGGAGAGGGAAGATGAAAACGAATGCCAAGCAGGCGTACAAGAAGAACCTTGCGGTTGGCGTCCTGGCGCTGAGCTGTGTCATGACGGCCGGCAGCGTCAACGCGCAATGGGTCGTCACCGATCCGGGTCATATGGCCGCGAATATCGGTCAGCAGATCGCGACCAGCGCCGAGCGCGTCGTAGAGTTCGGCAAGGAAATGGCCGAGTGGAAGAAGCAGTACGACCACTTCCAACAGCAGCTCATCAAGTTCCAGAGTTTCCTGGACAACCCGATCGCCTTGCCGACCTCCGAGCCCTGGCGCGAGTTGGATAAGGCGCAGGTGGTCGAGCAGCGCTGCCGTCAGCCAAGCGGCGGAGGCAGCATTCTCGGCAATCTGATGTCCCGTGTGGGCTTGAACCTCGACGGCGACTTGTCTGAGCAGCAGATGCAGATCTGCGTGAACATCGAGAGCGCCAAGGTCGAGAAGTTCAACTACACCGTCAGGTTCTCGCGCGACACCGTGCCGGAAATGCAGCGCTTGCTCGGCCAGGTGCAGAGCCAGCGCAGGACCAGCAGCGATCAGGGCAACGTGGAAGGCGTGAACAGCGAATCGATGCGCCTGGCGAACGATCTCGATATCAAGTACCAGATGTATCAGGCGCAGATGGGTATCTACGACGCCTATATCGTGGCGATGGTCGACAAGCAGAACACGCTCGCCAAGCGCGGCCTGAAGGGCCAGCAGACGCTGATTGGCTCGGCCTTCAGCACGGCGGTGATGGCAGGGGCTCTGCAATGACAAGGGCGAACGGCGACGTTCGAATCAAGGCCGCTCTCCGCATGCGGATGAGCCGGGCCGGCAACAGCGATTCCAGGGATAGCGGGTGCAGCGATGATTAAGGGATTTAACCTCAGCGGCGGCTGGCTGCCGAACTCCAGTCCACTGGATTGGCTCAACTTGCGCATCGATTCGGTCGGGGATTTTGTTTTCTTCCGTCTGATCCTGACTTATTTGCGTCGTGAGATCCAAAAGTTCGGTCTCGACCTGATGGGCAACGCGATGCAGTGGGTCGGCGGTATCGCGCTGACCTTGATGACCTTGTGGATCCTGTTGCAGGGCTACCGCATCGTTACCGGCATGTCGCGCGAACCGATGATGGCGCTGGTGACCAATTCGTTGCGCGCGACCTTCATCGTCGCGATCGCGACTTCGATGGGCGTGTTCGGAACGGACTTGCACGAGTTCCTGACCGACGACGTCAAGAAGGAAATCAACTGGGTCGTCACTGGCGATCAGAATTCCACCCCGGAGCAACAGATCGACAAGAACCTGGGGTGGATGCAATTGGCCTGGTCGAGCATCGACGCGATGCAGATCGTCAGCGATCCAGCCTTGACCGACGAAAAGACCCGGGCTATGTGGGCGGTCGGTTTCGGCACCGGCGGGCCTGCGATTACTGCGGGTATTTCCCTGCTGCTTTATGAAATTGCGATGGCTTTGTTCATCGGATTGGGACCGATATTCATATTGTGTTTGCTCTTCGACCAGACAAAGCAACTGTTCAGCAAGTGGCTGTACTATGGCATCGGAACCATGTTTTCGATGGCGATGTTGAGTGCGATGGTCGCGATTGCCATGGAGATGGTCGCCAAGGTGGCGGCGGTTTTCTGGGGTACCGCGATAGCCGGTGCGATCCTGGGCCAAAACTTCACCCAGGGCATGTCGAGTCAGGCGTTGCAGCAGGGCGGCTTGGGTTTGATCCTGACGGTGCTCATCATCAGCGCACCGCCGATGGCCGCGATGTTCTTCCAGGGCGTGTTGGGTCAGTTCAGTTCGTACAACCAGTTCCAAGGTCAAACCGGTCAGTCGGGTTCGCCGGGCGCGGGCATTCCGCCGCACTACAGCGGTGGTGGACAGCCGCCGCAGCGGGCCGCCGAATCGCAAGGTAGTCAGTACCACTCACAAATGCAGTCCCAAGCTGCCGCTCCGCGATTCTCAGGCCAGCAGGCTAACGCGGAACCCTCACCGGGGCAGCGCGGGTTGGCAGGTAGCAAGGAATAGGAGCTCTTAGCATGAAAGCAGTCAGCCTCTTGGTACTCACTGGTCTCTCTGCTTTTTTTGCTGGACCTGCTTTGGCGCAATGCCCGGCCGGTATTCCATCAGGAGGGAATCCGTCATGTATACCTCCGAGCGCTTGGCCGCAGAATGCTCCTGCACAGCAGGCGGTCCCCGCGCCTCCGAGCTGGAAGTTGACCTGGGGTGCCATCGCTATCGATTTGGATAGCGGTGATGTAGGAACTGCGGTTGGTAAGCCCAGTAAAAGAAAGGCTGAGCGAGAGGCTTTAGATCGTTGTCAAGCGAGTGGCGCGACCGGTTGCAAGAAGGTTCTGTTCTCTTATCAAAACCAGTGTGCGGTCATCGCTTGGCCCGCCGTCGTAGGCGTCGGTGCAGGAGTTATCGCGCAAAGCGGTGCTAGCGTCGCTGCAGCAAGTGAAATCGCACTAAAAAGATGTGCGGGTACCAGTGTTGGCGACAGCGGGAAATGCCGGATCGTTTATTCTGAGTGCTCTGACCCGGTGCTCGTGTCGCGGTAATTTCGTTCTGAGAGTGGTCGTACTAATAAGTGGCTAAGAAAGCCCGCGTCATCGAGATGCGGGCTTTTTTATTGGTATGTTGCAGTCACGCTCGATGGCTTAGGCGCATAGCGCTGTTCTATTTGGAGACAATGCAATGAAGGCTGCCTGTCTCGTATTACTCGGTGTATTCGCACTTAGCCCCGCTGCGAAGGCTCAGTGTCCAGCCGGTATCCCTGCTGCCGGGAATCCTTCTTGCATCCCTCCGAATGCATGGCCTCAGAACGCGCCTGTACGCCAAGATCCTTCGCCGTCGCGCTGGGAGAGTCGCTGGGGAGCGATCGCGACGGATGCTCCGAAAGCAGTCTTAGGCACCTCGACCGGAATGAAATCCAAGCGGCAGGCGGAAGCGCAGGCACTTTCGCAATGCCGTAAGAGAGGGGGCAAAAATTGCGTCCTGGATGTCTCGTACTTCGATCAATGCGCGATCCTTGTTACGGGCGACAAGAAATACAGCGTTCACACTGCTGCGACTGTCGACAGAGCTTCTGAGCTGGGTATGCGCCAGTGCAGCAATGACGACGTGAACTGCCGTATTCACTACACGAATTGCAGCCCTCCGGAGTTGATGCGATAACCGCATCTTCACGAGTGGTTCGATTTGATGGGGCGAGAAGAGTGACGAGTGCGGGCGAACGTCCTTCTCTCGGTAGGTAAGGAAACAAGGAATGTTGAAATGAAAGTCGCGTATTTATTCGTGGTTCTTGGTATTGGGTTGCTGTGGAACGACGACTCAATGGCGCAGTGTCCCGCAGGCATTCCTTCGGCGGGCAATCCGCAATGCCTTCCTCCGAGCGCATGGCCGCAGAATGCAGCAGCCTCGCGAGCCGTGCCTGCGGAGCCAAGCTGGAAACTGACTTGGGGTGCTATTGCGATTGATCCGATCAGCGGAGATGTAGGCACTTCGGTCGGCAACTTCAGCAGGAAGAAGGCCGAGCAGGAAGCCTTGAAGCGTTGTGCCGCGAGTGGCGCGAGCGGTTGCAAGAAGCTGCTTTTCGCCTATGAGAACCAGTGCGCCGTCATCGCTTGGCCTTCGATACCGGGTGCAACCATCGTCACGCAAGGCGGTTCTACGATAGAAGTCGCGACAGGGCTCGCGATGAAGAGTTGTATCGGCGACGATGCCAGTAATAATCGCGGGTGCCGTATCGTCTATTCGGAGTGCACCAAACCGGTGCTTGTGCAGTAGCTTTGAAAAGCGTAGCCATGTCGCCCTGCTGGCACGCAATAAGAATTCGCTTAGATGACAGACCGGCTTAGAAAAAGGGCGGTGCCAGACCGTCTATTCGGAATGTTCGGAGCCCGTGCTCGTGCTGCCGTGAGGAATACGAATGGGGCTCGAGAGACCCGATCCGGTCGAAGCGAGACGCTCTAGGTGGCTGTGAACCTTCGACGCTTGATCTGATCTCTGGTCTTGGGTTGGCTGCAGACTCTCCAATGAACAGGGAAGGGTGGGCGCGACCCTCGAGCCCGCTCCCACAGGCGACCGACTTTGCCTCGTTCATCGGTTTCACCCCGGCCCGATTCCGCCGGGTCCGCAGGCCGTCCGAGCGCGTTTGCGGCTGTGCTAACCTGCGGTTCTGGACTGCAAAGGAGTCGCAGTGAAGCCGAATCGAATCATCCTGTTGCTGTTGGCCGTCTCGCTCTGCGCATGCAGCGCGGACTCGGGCCGGGGACAGGCGGACGCGGCGCCAGCGGTCAAAGCACAAGCGCAAACCGACAGCGCTGCGCCTATGGAGAACGCGATGGATAGCAACGCTTCCGAAGCCACGGCCGAAGCGGTCGTCGCCAAGAGCCCGACCCGCTCGTCGACCGAGTTGCAGGCCGCCTTCAAGAAGGACATGGCCTACGCCGATCTTCGCAAGCTGGTGCTCGAGGGCGGCTGGACCCCGGTGGTGGAGCCGGCCTGCAAGAAAAATGTGGGCGGCGAAGCTGAAATTTGTGATCAAATTCCCGAATTGGATGCTTGCAGCGGCGACGGCTACTGCATAATGCACTTTGAAAGCGTCAGCAGCGGCGAGAAGTTGGACGTGACGACCTATGGAATGGTCGAGGACTGGAACGTCGCTGGTGAGGATTCGCGCTTGAACGTTACCGAGTGGGGCTTCGCGAAAGCCTCCAAGGGCTGAGGACAGGCCAGGAGGCCGCTCCAGCTCGCAAGAAATCGTGGCGCAGATGCGCCATTGCGGTCCCGGGTCTGCAAGTGCCCGGTCCGTAAAGTCGAAGTCGGCTCCGGCCGGTTTCGCATGGCCTGGAAAGATTCAGGATGAATCGGTTTTCCAGGTAACCATCGACTTACTTGCTTGAGCTGGAGGCTCACTACAATGGGAAACAGACTAGGCGACCTCATCGCGCAAGGTGAGGGCGGATACAACTCATACAATCGCGGAAGCGCGGGCGACGCCCGTGGCGCCACGATTGATTTTTCGCGCATGACCGTCGGCGAGCTGCAAGAAGCGCAGCACCTGCCGCGACGCGATCCCGACCGCCTGTTCGCGGTCGGCAAGTATCAAATCATCCCCGGCACCATGGACGGCGCAGTCCGCGGGCTTCGGCTCGACCCGGACCAGCGCTTCACCCCTGAGCTGCAGGAGCGGATCTTCTCCGATTACCTGATCGTCCAGAAGCGCCCCGACATCCACGGCTACATCACCGGCAAGCCCGGCGTGTCGCTGCACGATGCGCAGGAAGCGATGGCGGCCGAATGGGCCAGCGTGGCCGATCCCGACACCGGCCGCAGCCGTTACGGCGGAATGGGGGGCAATCGCGCTTCCATCTCGGCCGAGCGGGCCGGCGAAGCGCTGCAGGCGATGCGGGCCGAGTACAAGGCCGCGATCGACCAGGGCCTTACGCCGCAAGCCGCCTGGCGGGCCGTCAACGACGCATCCCCGACCCAGGGCCAGACCCAGACGACGCCGCGCGCACCCGAAAGGGATGCGATGGCCGATGGCGTGTTGAAGCGTGGCGAGCATGGCGCGGAAGTGCGCGGCATGCAGGAAACGCTCAACAAACTCGGCTACCGCGACGCGCAAGGGCAGCCGCTCAAGGCCGACGGCGACTTCGGCGATCGCAGCAAGCAAGCGCTGCAGGCGTTCCAGCAGGCCCATGGCCTGAAGGACGACGGCATTGCCGGCCCCAAGACGCTGGAAGCGTTGAAGAAGGCCGAGCAGGCGCCCTTGTTGTCGAATGCGGCGCATCCGGACCATGCGATGTTCAAGGGCGCGGTGGACGGGCTGGAAAAGCTCGGTCCGCAGGCGTTCCACAATCGCCAGGAACTGGAGCGCGCTGCGGCGACGCTGACGTACGAGGCCAAGGTGAGCGGTCTGAACCGGATCGATCACGTGGTGCCGAATGCGGACGGAAGCGGGCTGTTTGCGGTCCAGGGCGGCTTGACCGACCCGGGCAGCCAACGTGCCCACGTCAACAAGGCTCAGGCGGCGAACCAGCCGGTCGAGCAGTCGACGTTCCAGGTCCAGCAGGACGCACCGCAGCAGGCCGCGCCGACGCAAGAGCACAAGCCGAAGGTTCTGACCGCCTAAGCATGCGGCGCTCCGTTCGCGCATGCGATCGGAACGCCGTCTTGCTCGGTCGGCGTCGCCTCGTGCCCGTCGTTGCGTGCGCGCAAGCGTGCGTGTCGGCTCAGCGGTGGTCGCGTCCGTTCGGTGGCTCCCAGTTCTTTCGCCGTCGTGCGCCGGTCTGGTCAGGCCGTCCCGGTCGTGCCCGTGTCAGCGACTTTCTTTCAGCCAGCCGGGCCCGGCCAGCACTGCGAGCGCAGTCTGTTCCGCTGCCGCGTTCGGCGATTGAATGCGGACTCGATTGAATGCCGACTCAATCGAACGCGAATCCAATGGAGCTCGGATCCAATGGAGCTCGGATCCACCCGCGACACCCCGTTACCTCGATCAGTCAAGGAATTGCTATGAAATCTGTGAATCTCTTGGGCATCGCACTGTTGACCGTGTTGAGCGGCTGCCAGGGCGGCACTGCGGCGAACGGCGAAACGTCGGCAGCGCCGGCGGCCGCGACCACCGCTGCAACCGAGACGGCATCGCAAGCACCGGCCCCGGCAACTGCGGCTCCCGCAGTGCCGGCACCGGCTGCGACCGCAGCGCCCGCCGGCGACGGCCGTTCGCTGTGCGCGGCCGACGAGGACGTGGTGATCTCGTGCACCCTCGCCGGCGCCGAGAAGAAGCTGGCGTCGCTGTGCGCATCGAAGGGCGTGACCGACCAGTCGGGCTATGTCTACTTCGCCCAGGGAACCGCAGGTCATAACGATTACGTTTACCCCGCGGACAAGTCCGCTCCGGCGCGTCGCTTCAAGCGCACGCAACTGGGTTTTGCCGGCAACACCGGCGGTTACGCCTATTCGTTCGAGGACGGCGGCCGCAAGCACATTTTCTACTCGGTGTCCGGCGAAATGGGGCTGGAAGAGCAGGGCGTGATGGTGGTGGCCGACGCGGCCGCGAAGCCCGAGACCGCGCTGAGCTGCGAGAAGGACAGCGTGATCCGCAACGAAGACAACGTCTTGTTCAAGTTCACCCGTAGCTGGGACCGCGACGCGCAGCTCGATAAGCGCGGCCTGCCGCCCAGGAATTAATTCATCGGCCGGACCGGGTCCGGCCGCTATCGAAGATCCATCAAGGAGGAATTATGTCGACCCCAAGCAATCGTGATTTTCTGCTGCTCCGCGCCTATGAAGCGGGCATCCGCGATCCGAAGGAACTGGCCGGATTCATGGGCCAGATGCAGGTCGAGTCCGGCGGCTTCAAGAGCATGCACGAGGGGCTGGGCTACAGCAGCGAGCGCCTGCTCGAAGTGTTCCCGGGCCGCAACGGCATGGACACCAAGGCCGAGGCCGACGCGATCGTCCGCGGCGGCCGCGATGCGATCGCCAATGCGATCTACGGCGGCGCCTGGGGCCGCGAAAACCTCGGCAACACCGAGCCGGGCGACGGCGCGCGTTTCCACGGCCGCGGCTATGTCCAGCTGACCGGCCGCGACAACTACGAGCGCGTTGCGCGCGAGATCGGCATCGACGTGGTCCGTAACCCGGACCTGGCTTCCGATCGCGAGAACGCGGCCAAGATCGCCGTGCACTACTGGCAGGGCCGGGTGGTACCGAACGGTCATCAGACCAATGTTCGCGAAGCCACCCACGACATCAACGGCGGCTACAACCACCTCAAGGAACGCCGGGAAGCGGTGGAGCAGTGGGAACGCGCGCTGACTCCGGAAGTGATGGAGCGCTTGGCGCGCGGCGAAGTGGCGCTGCCGGCCGCCCCGGGACAGCGCGATGCGATGGCCGACGGCGTGCTCAAGCTCAACGAGCGCGGCCCGGCCGTGCAGCAGATGCAGGAGCAGCTCAAGCGCCTCGGCATTCGCGACGCCCAGGGCAACGAGATCAATCCCGACGGCCATTTCGGCGCCCACACCAAGGAAGCGCTGCAGACATTCCAGCGCGAACACGGCCTCAAGGACGACGGCATCGCCGGTAGCAAGACCTTGGAAGCACTGCGCAACGCGCAGCCGAACCAGCAGCAGGGCGCCCGCGACGGCGCTCAGCCGGCTGCGCAGGATCGCGCCCAGCAGGAGGCCACTCAGCAAGGCCGCGCCACGCCGACGCCGCAGCAGGCCGATCCGGCGCGCGCACCGTTGCTGTCGGACCCGGCCAACCGCGACAACGCGATGTACCGCCAAGCGCTCGAAGGCGTGGAACGCCTGGGCCCGCAGGCCGGCTTCCGCAACCGCGAAGACATGGAACGTGCCGCGGCCAGCCTGACCTATGAAGCGCGGGTCAGCGGCCTGAGCAAGATCGACCACGTCGTGCCGAGCGCGAACGGCACCGGTCTGTTCGCGGTTCAGGGCGAACTCGCCGATCCGGGCAACCACCGCGTGCACGTCGACGGCCGCCAGGCGCGCCAGCAGACGGTCGAGCAGTCGAGCCAGCAATTGCAGCAGGACGTGCAGCAGCAGGCACCGCAGACGCAGGAAGCGCGTCAGCAGCAAGCCAGGCCGATGATGGCCTGACCGAGTGGCCCTTCGCTCCCGCAGGACGCGGGGACGAGGGGCGGTGGGGTCTGGTGCGTCCGCCGCCGATACGGCGGGCGTGCCAGACCGGCTCGTGTAGTGCGCCCCGGGCGGTGTTCGTCGCCCGCGGCTTCAATCACTGGACTTGTTGGACCGGCTCATGACGACGAACCCGTACACCGCATTGCTCGCTGTATCCGCTCTTACTTTCGTGCTGGCCGCGTGCAGCGCCGATCCGGCCGCTAACGCGTCGGTGTCGACGCCGCAGCCGCTGGCCTCGGCGGCGAACGACGGCGTCCCGCGCGACGCCCGGGCCAAGAGCACCGATATCCCGCCGGGGTTTTCTTCCTACGCCTCGGAATCGATCGGCGACAACAAGCAATGCGTGGTCGGTGCGGCGGTCGACGACGACGGCATGAACCAGCGTCCCGTCGCCTACGTGGCCGAGACTTCCGGCAAGGCCTTGTGGACGCGCACCTTGGAGTTGCCGACGCAGACCTACCAGAGCCGCGCGACCCATTGCGTGCGCGAAGCCGATTCGGTGTACGTGCTGTTGCAGTCCGACACCCAGCCGCAACAGGCCTCGTCGCAGACGCTGTTGCGCGTGGTCAGGCTCGCGCTCGGCGACGGCGCGGTGCAAGGCCAGGCGGACGTGCCTGTGCCGGGCGTCAAGGATCCCGTCTCGGCCTGGGTCGAAGAGGGGGCGCAGGGATTGCGCTGGAGCAATGGCGGCCTGATCGTTTCCGGCCAGTACTACCGTCTCGACGACAGCGATCGGCGCAACACGTTCCAAGTGGGACTGAAACCCGATCTGAAGTCGTAGGCGGCAGGTTCGGAGCCTTGCCCTCGATCCGCACGGAAGCGGCAGCAAGGAACCGGGCATGGACCAGGAGCATCAGCAGGGCCACGGAAGGTGGCAGCGGCGCAGGCGCCGCTCGACGGGGGCCGATGGTCGGCCCGCTGCGACAGGCCGTAGTGTTTGGGGAAGCAAGATGAACTGCAAGAAAGTAGTAGTGCTGACGATGCTGGTGTGGCTGGGTGGCTGCGAAGTCGCCTCCAGAGGCCCGGGCGCGACGGCGCCTGCGGATAAAGCCGCGGCCCCGGTCAAGACCGCGGCGGCTGCCGCCGGCAAGACCGGCGTGGCGTGTCCGTCGCAGCAATTCGACGCCTTCCTGGCCGCGTTCATGGACGACGTCGCCATCCAGAAGGCCTTTACCGCAAGCCCGCTGCAGAGCGAGACGGTCGATGCGAACGCCGATCCGGAACCCAGGCCGGTCACGACGATGCTCGACGCAACCGCCTTGCGCTTCCCGGTGATGCCGGGCGCGCAGCAACAAAAGCGCGATGGACTCGTGCTCAGGCAAACCGAATTGAACGGCGACAAGGAAGTGATGCTGGCCAAGCCGGACACCGACTACCAGATGTCGTTCTTCTTCAAAAAGGGCGAATGCTGGACCTTGTACCGCACGCGCGACGACTCCCTGTGAGCGCCGCCCGATGCAAGCCAAGCCCATGAGGAGACGCTGACATGTCGTACCAGGACACCATGAACGTGATCCTGCCGCCGCAACACGGACGCTCGGCGCACATCACCGGCCATTACGGCGAACACCGCGACAACGGCGCCCACGGCGGCTCCGACTTCAACTACGTCGGCGGCCAGGCCGGCGTCAACCTGACCCATCCGACGATTCATTCGCCGGTCGCCGGCACCGTCGAATTCGTCGGCGGGCGCTACGGCACCATCAGCATCCGCGATGCCGAAGGCAACAGCCATCAGCTGCTGCATACGCAGAGCCAGTCGGTGGTGGTGGGGCAGCGCGTCGAACCCGGCACCGAGATCGGCACCATGGGCGGCCGTGGCCCGCGCGGTTCCGAGCAGTACGCCCAGCACGTCCATTACCAGATGAAGGACAGCGAGGGCCGCAACCTCAACCCGGAAACCTTCTGGAATCAGCGCCAGACGGTCGGCGCGCGCGGCGGCCAGGCCGCAACGGACCGGCTTGCGGTCGACGACGGCGTGCTGCGCCAGGGCGAGCGTGGCGCCGACGTCCGCGCGATGCAGGACCACCTCAACAAGCTCGGTTATCGCGACGCTCAGGGGCGGCCGCTGCATGCCGACGGCGATTTCGGCGAGCGTACCCGCGAGGCCTTGCTGGCGTTCCAGCGCGACCAGGGTCTGAAGGACGACGGCATCGCCGGCAAGCGCACGCTCGACGCGCTCAAGAAGGGCGAGCCGTCGAACCTGTTGTCGAACCCGAACAACCCGCATTACGCGATGTACCAGCAGGCGCTCGGCGGGCTGGAAAAACTCGGGCCGCAGGCCGGCTTCCGCGGCCGTGAGGATCTCGAGCGCGCCGCGGCGAGCCTGACCTACGAGGCGAAGGTGAGCGGTCTGAACAAGATCGACCATGTCGTGCTCAGCACGAACGGCAACGGTCTGTTCGCGGTGCAGGGCGGGCTTAACGACCCGGCCCATCACCGCGTGTTCGCCAACAAGGACATCGCGATGAACCAGTCGCTCGAGCAATCGACCCAGAAGCTGCAACAGGATCTGCCGCAGCAGGCCCAGACCGCGCAGCAGCAGGCCCAGGAACCGCGTCAGCAGCAACAGCCGCCGAGGATGCACACGATCTGAGGGCGGGCAGGGCCGATCCGCGCCCCGCATCGGCCCTGCCGCCATCGATCCCACGCTCCTCGCAAAGAACCCCCGCAAGGTCCCCCCGCAAAGATCGCCATGCACCGATCGCCACGCACAAGGAAGACAGGCATGAATCTCCCCCGGTTTCTGGTAATCCCGTTGACCCTGGCGCTCGTCGCTTGCGGCGCGAGCTCCGGCGACGCCGAGCAGTCGGAATCGCCGTTCAAGGAACTCGAAGGCGCGAGCCCGAATGCGGTGCCCGCAACGCCGGCGGTCGGCGCGACGGTGACGCCCTCGGCCCCCGCTGCGGCGGCCCCGGCGGCTGCGGCCGCGTGCCCCGCGCAGGGTTTCGACGATTTCCTCAAGGCCTACGCACGCGATGCGCAGACCAAGACCCGTTTCACCTTGCCGACGGTCAAGGTCGTCGACCTGGTCGACGTCGGCGAAGACACCCAGCAACGCACCGAGCAGGTGCCGGGCAAGGACTACACCGGCTTCAACCTCGCTTATCGCGACGACGGTTTCCATGTCGTCGACAGCGCCGGCGCGGTCGATCCCAAGCCGGTCGCGGTAGAGGTCAAGGCCGAGCCGGCCGACGCCTATTTCGTCCGCTACCAGTACGGCATGTCGGAAGGTAATTCGTACCGCTTCGTCAAACAGGAAGGTTGCTGGTTCCTCGCCGAGGACCCGGAACCGTCCGCCCCCTGATCGCGACTTCAGCACCCTCTCAATCACTCAATGGAAGGACTCTCATGAGCCGCTACCGCATTACGGAAAGCGTGGGCCGCCGCGTCGAGCACGTTCACAGCTACGACGACCTCGACATCCATCACCCGAGCCGCAACGCGCGCGGCCTGCAGACCGGCCGCGACGCCGACTTCGAGCACGGCCGCGACCATGCGCGCGTCGACGGCGAGTTCGAGGAAATCCGTCGCACCAACGACGGCCGCACCCTGGTCAAGAAAGACTTCATCCTCAGCCAGGACAGCCCGGGGCGGGTGCAGATTCCGGCGCCGGTCGAAGGCTATGTGCACTACCTGCCGAACGACCCCACCGCCGCGCTGCGCATCTACGACCGTCCGCACGATCAGCCCGGCGCCAAGCTGGTGGGTCAGGTCCTGCACATGGACCCCCACTCGTTCAAGCTCAAGGAAGGCGCGCACGTGCAATACGGCCAGCCGCTCGGCGCGATGTCCGACACCGGCACGCCCGGTTCGGTGCACGCGCACGTCGAAGTCGAGGCTGATCAGTTCAAGCGCTATATCCAGGACATCGACCGTGGCGTGATCACCCCGGACCGCTATCCGGCCAAGAACGGCCAGACCGCCGAAGCGCCGGCGCGCGAGGACGTGCATCGCGAAGCCGGGCATCGCGAAGCGACGCCGCGTCCGGCCAGCCGCGGCGCCGCTGCCGACGGCGTGATCCGCGAAGGCGAACACGGCCGCGACGTGCGCCTGCTGCAGGAGCAGTTGAACAAGCTCGGTTACCGCGACGGCCACGGCCATGCGCTGAAGTCCGACGGCGATTTCGGCGATCGCACCCGCGAAGCGGTCAAGGCTTTCCAGCATGCGCACGGCCTCAAGGACGACGGCATCGCCGGCCCGAAGACGCTGGAAGCGCTGAAGAAGGCCGGCGAGGCGCCGTTGCTGTCGAATCCGGTGCACCCGGACAACGGCATTTACCGCCAGGCCGTGGCCGGGTTGGAGAAGCTCGGGCCGAACGGCGGCTTCGGCAATCGCGAACAGATGGAGCGCGCCGCCGCTGCGCTGACCTATGAAGCGAAGGTCAGCGGCTTGACTGCGATCGATCACGTCACCCGCAGCGCGAACGGCAACGGCCTGTTCGCGGTGCAGGGCGAACTCAACGATCCGAGCCAGAACCGCGTCCACGTGGAAAAGAAGTACGCGGCCGAGCAGCCGGTCGAACGCTCGACCTTCCAGGTGCAACAGGACGCACCGACGCGCGAGCAGGCCCAGGCGCCGCAGAAGGAAGCTCCGAGGATCCAGATGGCTTGACCCTGGGCCGGCGCACAACTCTGGTGGAGGAGAGCGCCGATCCGGATCGGGGACATCGCAGGCAAGGGAATGCGTTGCAACCACTGCGATGTCCGGACAGGGACGTCGTCGCTTCGCCCGCAGGGGCGGAGCGGGCAGGGCAGGCTCGATCGCTAGGGAGATCGAGCCTGTCGCTGCCGCTTTGCCGGCCGCCCGCGATCGGGCGGGCGGACACGGCCGGCCGGCGACGGCGGGGCCGGGATGCCAATGTTTCTAACCAGGCCGGGCTGCGCGCACCGGCCCGGGCGCCTCGCCCTTGTGGGGTTTCCGCTATTGCGCGAGCATGACGATTCGGTTCCGGCCGGAGGTGCAACGATGAACGGAAGCACTCAGGAACAGCAATTGAAGGTCGACGGCCAAGCCACGACCCAGACGCTGGACGACATGCGCCGCGCCGAGCAGCGCTCGCTGCTCAGCAGCCCCAGCCATCCGCATCACGACCTGTACTCGCAGGTGCGCGTCTGCCTCGACAAGCAGGACATGGGGCTCAAGGATTACTCCGGCGACCAGCGCGACAACCTGGCCGCGGCCCTGGCCCTGGAAGCGCGCACCGGCGGCCTGCGCAGCGCCGATCACGTGGTGCTCAGCAAGGACGGTTCGCGCGCGTTCGTGATCGAGGGCGAGCTGGATTCGCCGAGCCGGCGCATGAGCTATGTCGACACCGCCCAGGCGGCGGCGCAATCGATGGAACGGAGCAGCCAGCAGCTGGCCCAGCTCAATCGCGAACAGGAACTCCAGGACCAGCAACGGCAGGACGAGCGCCAGGCCGAACGTCAGGCCGAACACCGCGGCGAACGCGAGCCGTCGCTGGCCCGTGCCCTGTTCAAAGACAAAGACTGAAACGCCCGCGCCGCCATAGAGCGCGCGAAGGCATCGGAGGCCTGCAATGAACGAATACCGTCATCACATCCTGACCCGCGGCCGCTACCAGATCGTGGCCCTGACCCCGGACCCGCAGTTCGAGAGCGACGACATCTACGCTTACGCGGTGATGTCCTCTTCCGGGCTCAAAATGCGTCAGGAACTGACCCTGACCGACGCCCGCAACTGGCTGGAATTCTGGATCGAGCAGGAAAGGGCCTCCAGCGGAGGCTCGTCGCCGGATATGATGGAGTCATCGCCTCCGGGGGAGCCTTCCAGGCTGCAGGCCGCCCGCAAGCGACGCTGACCGACAGCGGGTTCGGGGAAACCAAGCAGGAAACATGACGTGAAAGGGAAGCTGATTTTTGCCCTGGCGGTACTGGTACTCGTACTGGCCGCGGGGACGTATCTGTCGGGATACGTGACGTTGATGTTGATGAAGATCGACACCAGTGCGCTGAAGTGGACCACCTACCTCGATTACCTCAAGGTATTGGACGTCCCGCAGTACAAGCCATACGTGGGCAAGATCAAGGCCGGCGGCTTCATCGGCTATGGCCTGCCGATGGTCGGCTATCTGATCCTGACCGTGCTGATGCTGAAGCCGAAGAAGAAGTCGATGCACGGCGACGCGCGTTTCGCGCGCTCCGGCGACCTGTCGGCCAAGGGCATGTTCAAGTCGACCCCCACCAGCATCGTGGTCGGTAAGTTCAACGGCCAGCTGGTGCAACTCAGCGGCCAGCAGTTCGTGATCCTCGCCGCGCCGACCCGTTCGGGCAAGGGCGTCGGCATCGTCATTCCGAACCTGCTGAACTACCAGGGCTCGATGGTCGTGCTCGACATCAAGCAGGAAAACTTCGACCTGACCAGCGGCTGGCGCGCCGAGCAAGGGCAGGAGATCTTCCTGTTCAACCCCTTCGCCGAGGATCGCCGCACCCATCGCTGGAACCCGCTGACCTACGTGTCCAGCGATCCGGCGTTCCGCGTCTCCGATCTGATGAGCATCGCCGCGATGCTGTATCCGGACGGCTCGGACGACCAGAAGTTCTGGGTCAGCCAGGCCCGCAACGCCTTCATGGCCTTCACCCTGTATCTGTTCGAGGCCTGGGAAGACGCCAAGAAGGTCGGCTTCCCGTTCGGCACCATCCCAACCCTGGGCGCGGTGTACCGCCTGTCCTCGGGCGACGGCAAGACCGAGCTCAAGCCGTTCCTGCAGGGCCTGTCGCAGCGGCCCTTCCTCAGCAGCAACGCCAAGTCGGCGTTCGCCAACATGCTGTCGCAGGCCGACGAGACCTTCGCCTCGATCCTCGGCACTTTCAAGGAACCGCTCAATCCCTGGATCAACCCGGTCCTGGACGCGGCCACCAACACCGACGATTTCCTGCTGACCGACCTGCGCAAGAAGAAGATGACGATCTACGTCGGCATCCAGCCCAACAAGCTGGCCGAAAGCCGTCTGATCGTGAACCTGTTCTTCAGCCAGATCATCAACCTCAACACCCGCGAGCTGCCGCAGAACAACCCCGAGCTCAAGCATCAGTGCCTGTTGCTGATGGACGAGTTCACCTCGATCGGCAAGGTCGACATCATCGCCTCGGCGGTGTCGTACATGGCCGGCTACAACCTGCGCCTGTTGCCGATCATCCAGAGCATGTCGCAGCTCGACGCCACCTACGGCAAGGACATCTCGCGCACCATCATCACCAACCACGCGCTGCAGATCATCTACGCGCCGCGCGAGCAGCAGGACGCGAACGACTACTCCGATATGCTCGGCTACACCACCGTGCGCAAGGAGAACATCACCCGCGGCCGCGAAGTCTCGCGCAGCGAGTCGGAAGAGCGCCGCGCGCTGATGCTGCCGCAGGAGCTCAAGGCGATGGGCTTCGACAGCGAGGTGTTCCTGTACGAAGGCATCCCGCACCCGGTGAAGTGCGACAAGATCAAGTACTACCAGGACAAGCTGTTCACCCAGCGCCTGTTGCCGAAGGTGTCGGTGCCGGTGCTGGACATCGGCACCGGCTGAGCCGGATGAGTCGTGCGTCGCGTTGCCGGGCTCCGGCCCGGCAACCGGCGCGGCTTCGCGGGCATAATGTCCGCAGACCCCCTGTTCGGTAGCTCGTATGCGCGACCTTCGCATCTCGCTCGTCCAAGGCGCCACCCGCTGGCACGACCCGGCCGGCAACCGCGATTACTACGGCCATCTGATCGCTTCGCTGCGCGGCATCACCGACCTGGTGCTGCTGCCGGAGACCTTCACCAGCGGCTTCAGCAACGACGCCATCGGCGACGCCGAGACCATGGACGGGCCGACCGTGGGCTGGATCCGCGAACAGGCGGCCAAGCTCGGCGCTGCGGTCGCCGGCAGCGTGCAACTGCGCACCGACGACGGCGTGTTCAACCGCCTGTTGTTCGCCACGCCCGACGGCGAGTTGCAAACCTACGACAAGCGCCATCTGTTCCGTTACGCCAAGGAACACGAACGCTATGCCGCCGGCCGCGAGCGCCTGACGGTGGAATGGAAGGGCTGGCGGATCTGCCCCATGGTCTGTTACGACCTGCGTTTCCCGGTGTTTTCGCGCAACCGTTTCGACGTCGAGCGCCCCGGCGCGCTCGATTTCGACCTGCTGCTGTACGTCGCCAACTGGCCGGCGGCGCGCGCCTACCCGTGGAAGACCCTGCTGCGCGCGCGCGCGATCGAGAACCTGTGCTACGTCGCCGGGCTCAACCGCGTCGGCAGCGACGGCAACGGCCTGAGCTATTCCGGCGACAGCGCGGTGATCGATTTCCTCGGCCACCCGATCAGCGAATGCACCGACGAGGAAGTGGTCGTGACCACGACCCTGCAGGCGGCGGAACTGGCGGCGCACCGCGAGCGTTTCCCGGCCATGCTCGACGGCGACAGCTTCGAACTGCGCTGAGTATCTCGAGCGTTGCGGCGCCGCTGCCGCTGCTCTTGGGTAGGAGCGGCGCAAGCCGCGACTGCGCAGCTGGCGGTTGCGACGCCTCTTACCGCAGAGCGGTGAGGCAACATCTAAAGCTTCCGTCCGCTGACGCGGCCGGGTTACTTTCTTTTGCTGGCCCAAAAGTCCGTCTGGATTCCCTTCG
>NZ_JBQEOE010000032.1:0-70977 GCF_052045105.1 Lysobacter sp. 22409
TTTCATACAAGCAAGATCAAACGATAAAAGCTTCCGCCACTAAAGCGGCGGGTTACTTTCTTTTGTCTAAAGCAACAAAATAAAGGTAACCAAAGAAAAATGCTTTCCTTTGAATCACAGGCCCGCACGCTCGGTGCATACGCGGGGATTTTTCATACGGGACATCCCTGTCCCGATGAAAAACGGCGCGCATCCTTGCGCGCCGCCCTCCGGGTCTTCGATTGCCTCCGCGAGTGCGAGACGGCGCACAGCAACGGCAACGGCCGCCGCTGCTCTTGGGTAGGAGCGGCGCAAGCCGCGACCGCGCCACAGCAGACTCGCGACGAAATCAGATGGCACCGGTTTTCACCGGAACGACGGAATACACGGGCAAAAGATAAGATCCGACAATCCCAAGAGGCCGCGATAGCGCCCCCTTCGCTCCCCTCACCCACCCCGCTCCCACGGCGGCACCTCGCCGAACCACTCGGCGAGAAAATCCACGAACACGCGCACCCGCGTCGGTACGAAACGGCGTTGCGGCATCACCGCGCTGATCGCGGTGTCGGGCAAGGTGTAATCGGGCAACACCCGCACCAATCGCCCGCTGCGCAGATCCTCATGCACGTGCCAGACCGAGAAGTGGGCGATGCCGAGGCCGGCGATCGCGGCGTCGCGCAGGACTTCGCCGAAGTTGCTCTCGAGGTGGCCGTTGACGCGCATGCTGGAGGCATGGCCGTCGCGGTCGAGCAGGCTCCAGTACTCCATGCGCCCCTGCGCGCCGACCAAGAGCAGGCATTCGTGGTCGGCCAGGTCCTGCGGTATGCGCGGGGCGACGCGACGCCGCAGGTAGTCGGGCGAACAGGCCAACACGCGGCGATTGTCGGCGAGCTTGCGCGCGACCAGGCTGGAATCGTCGAGCGGGCCGATCCGGATGGCGAGGTCCATGCCGGAACCGATCAGGTCCAGGCGCTCGTCGTTGAGGTTGACGCTGAGCCGCACCGCCGGATAGCGGCGCTGGAACTCCGGCAGCAAGGGCGAGATGTACATGCGCCCGAACGAGGCCGAGGTGGTCACGCGCAGGATGCCGCTCGGCTCGCTGCCGGCCTGGCGCAGGTCGGCGGTCAGGGCTTCGAGCTCTTCAATCACCGCGCGGCCGCGTTCGGCCAGGGCCGTGCCTTCGGCGGTGGCATGCAGTTGCCGGGTGGTCCGGTGCAACAGGCGCACGCCCAGGTCGCGTTCGAGCCGCTTCAGGCGTTGGCTGGCGACCGCGACCGACAGGTCGAGGCTGCGGGCGGCGGCGCTGATCGAGCCGAGGTCGAGCACGCGCAGGAACAGGCTGAGGTCGGCGATGCGGTCCATGACATTCTCAACGAATCGTTGATAGTGATTCGTCATCTTGGGCGTTTTTCCACAAGATGCAACGGCCTAGGCTGCCGCATCGTTTCCGCGGACACGCCGTCATGCATGCCTCCTCCCCCGCTACGCCTGCCGCCCGCCGCGGCCTGCCGGTCGCGCTGTACGCGCTGACCGTCGGCGCCTTCGGTATCGGCACCACCGAGTTCGTGATCATGGGCCTGCTGCTGCAGGTCGCCGCCGACCTGCAGGTCGGCCTGGCCGCGGCCGGGCTGTTGATCTCGGGCTACGCCCTGGGCGTGTTCGTCGGCGCACCGGTGCTGACCATCGCCACCGGGCGCATGCCGCGCAAGGCGGTGCTGGTAGCGCTGATGGTGATCTTCACCATCGGCAACATCGTCTGTGCGATCGCGCCGAACTACACCGTGCTGATGATCGCGCGGGTGATCACCTCGCTCGCCCACGGCACTTTCTTCGGCGTCGGCGCGGTGGTCGCGACCGGCCTGGTGCCGGCCGACAAGAAGGCCTCGGCGATCTCGATCATGTTCACGGGCCTGACCGTCGCCACCCTGCTCGGCGTGCCGGCCGGCGCCTGGCTCGGCCTGCACCACGGTTGGCGTTCGACGTTCTGGGCCGTGGCCGTGATCGGCCTGATCGCCACCGTCGTCATCGCCACCCTGGTGCCGAAAGAAAAGAAGGCGCCCGAACCCGTCGTGCTGCGCAAGGAAGTGAAAGCGGTGGTGCATCCGCAGGTGCTGCTCGGCTTGGCGATGACGGTGCTCGGCTTCGCCGGCGTGTTCACGGTCTACACCTTCATCCAGCCGATCCTGACCCGCATCAGCGGGTTCGGCGAGGCGGCGGTGTCGCCGATCCTGTTGGTGTTCGGCGTCGGCATGATCCTCGGCAACATCCTCGGCGGGCGCCTGGCCGACAAACGCCTCGCCCCGGCCTTGATCTCGACCCTGATCGCGCTGGCCGTCGTACTCGGGCTGATGACCTTCGCCCTGCACAACCAGATCGCCGCGATCGCCTTCGTCGGCCTGCTCGGCGTCGCCGCGTTTGCGACGGTGTCGCCGCTGCAGCTGTGGGTGCTGCAGAAGACCGATCCGGCTGGGCAGAACCTGGCATCCAGCCTCAACATCGGCGCCTTCAACCTCGGCAACGCGCTCGGCGCCTGGCTCGGCGGCGCGGTGATCGAATACGGCCCCGGCCTCGGTGCGGTGACCTGGGTCGCGGCCTTGGTGACGCTGTCGGGCCTGGTGTTGGCGGTGTGGGCGGCGCGCTTGGATGTGCCCGGGCGGACGGCGATGGCCGTGGGCAAGGAAAGCGACGACGCGGTTGCCGCGTGCGCGGCGGGTTGAGTGTTGCCCGTCGTGCGCGTGCCGTTACACGTGCGTGCTTTCGCTGTTGCCCGTTATCCCCGCCTAGGCGGGGATGACGGGATGCGCTTGCGAGCCACTGGCTCGCGCATCAGTGAACGCCAGGGCGCTGTGCGCCCTGGCCGGGCCGCAGAGACTTCAGAGCCATGTCGCGGTAAAGCCCTGGATTCCCGCCTACGCGGGAATGACGGTAATCCCGACTCATCACTCCACCGCGAAAAACCCCGGCGACTGCGTCAGCCGCTCGCCGAGGAACTGCAGGAACACGCGGGTGCGCAGCGGCTGATAGCGGCGCGACGGATACAACAGGAAGGCCTCGTGCGGCGAGGCCTTCCATTGCGGCAACACCCAGGCCAACTCGCCGCTGTCGATCAGATCCTGCACCAGCCAGGCCGGCGCCAATCCCAGGCCGCTGCCGATCAGGAAACTTTCGCGAATGCCGAGCGAGTTGTTGATGCGGTAGCGGCCGTTGGCGCTGAGCTTGACCGTCTCGCCATCGGGGCCGTGCAGTTCGTAGTGCTCGCTGGCCCAGGCGAAGCGCAGGTAGTTGTGCGCGAGCACGTCCTGCGGCCGTTCGATCCTGGGATGGCTGCGCAGATAGCCGACCGACGCGACCAGGCCGCGCGGCGACACCGCGACGCGACGCGCGACCACATTCGGCGGCAAGGTCGCGCCGAGCCGCAAGGCGATGTCCATGCCCTCTTCGACCAGATCGACGAAACGGTCGTTGAGGATCAGCTCGATCTCGATCTGCGGGTACAGCGCGAGGAACTCCTGCACCAGGCGGTTCATGCGCAGCACGCCGACGCTGACCGGCGCGCTGACCCGCAACAGGCCGGCCGGGGTTTCGGTGGAGCCGCGCGCGTCGGCGACGGCCTCGCCGTATTCCTCCAACACCCGCCGCGCGCGTTCGTAGAACCGCCGGCCTTGTTCGGTCGGGGCGAGGTGGGTGGTGCTCCGTTGCAGCAGGCGCACGCCGAGGTCCTGTTCGAGTGCGGCGACGATCTTGCTGACCGTCGGCTGGGTCGTGTGCTGTTCGCGCGCGACCGCCGACAGGCTGCCGAGTTCGACCGCGCGCACGAAGGTCTGCATGGAGCGGAGGGTGTCCACGGGGACCTCGCTGTCGTTTCGGCAAGTCATTCCAATATGGAATGGGCTATATGCGATTTTGCCTTCTACCGGCCAGATTCGGAAGAACCTAACTTGAGCCCCGTCGAATCCGCGACGCCTGCCGAACCCAAGCCATGAAGACTTCCCTGCTCAAGCCCCTGACCGCCGCACTGCTGGCCGTCGCTTTCATCGCCCCCGCCCAGGCCGCCGACGCCGCCCACTGGGTCGGCACCTGGAGCGCCAGCCCGCAGCCGACCTTGGCCCCCGATTTCGTCCTGCCCAACGGCGCCCCCGCCGAGCTGCGCGACCAGACCCTGCGCCAGGTCGCGCGGGTCAGCGTCGGCGGCTCGCGGGTCCGCATCGAGCTGTCGAACGCCTACGGCGACCGCCCGGTGACCATCGGCGCGGCGCATATCGCCCGCAGCGCCGGCGCTGCCGGCATCGAGACCGGCAGCGACCGCGCCCTGAGCTTCGGCGGCCAGCCGTCGGTGACGATCCAGCCCGGCGCGCCGGTGCTCAGCGATCCGGTCGAACTGGAGGTCGCCGCGCTCGGCGAGGTCGCGGTGAGCCTGTACCTGCCGCAGGCCACGCCGCTCCAGAGCTTCCATTGGGAAGGCCGCCAGGACGCTTACCTCGTCGCCGGCAATCGCGTCGCCGACGCCGTCTTGGCGAAGGGACAGGTGCTGCAGACGCGTCCCTGGCTCAGCGGCGTGGTCGTCGACGCGCCACGCCCGACCCGCAGCGTGATCGCGCTCGGCGATTCGATCACCGACGGCGCCGGTTCCACGCCGAACCGCAACCAGCGTTGGCCCGACGCACTTGCTGCACGTTTGGCGCAACGCGACATCGCCGTGCTCAACGCCGGCATCTCCGGCGGCCAGGTGCTCAACGACGGCATGGGCGTCAGCGCCCTCGCCCGCTTCGAGCGCGACGTGCTCGGGCGCAAGGCCGATGCCGCGATCGTCTTGCTGGGCATCAACGACATCGCCTGGCCCGGCAGCAGCTTCGAACCCAAGCGCGAGGCCATGAGTGCCGAGCGCCTGATCGCCGGCTACCGGCAACTGATCGCCCGCGCCCGCACCCAGTCGGTGCGGATCGTCGGCGCGACGCTGACGCCATTCGAAGGCGCGCTCGAAGGTTCGCCGGTCCACGGCTATTACGACCTCGACAAAGACCGCGTGCGCCAGACGGTGAACGAATGGATCCGCAGCAGCGGCGAGTTCGATGCGGTGGTCGATTTCGATGCGGTCGTCCGCGACCCGCAGCACCCCGCGCGTTTCCTGCCGGCCTACGACTCCGGCGACCACCTGCACCCCGGCGACGCCGGCTACCGCGCGATGGCCGCAGCCATCGACGAAGCCCTGTTGTTCGGCCGCTGATTCCCCTTTCCCACGAGGACACCACCATGGATTACCGCACACTCGGCCGCTCCGGCTTCAAGGTTTCCGCACTCGGCTTCGGCGCCGGCACCTTCGGCGGCAAAGGCCCGCTGTTCAGCGCCTGGGGCAATACCGACACCGACCAGGCACGCCGCCTGGTCGACCTGAGCCTCGAGGCCGGGGTCAACTTTTTCGACACCGCCGACGTCTATTCTGACGGCGCCTCCGAATCGATTCTCGGCGCCGCGATCAAGGGCCGTCGCGACGAGGTCGTGTTGTCGACCAAGCTGACCCTGCGCGCCGGCGATGGCCCCAACGATGTCGGCGCCTCGCGTCACCATTTGCTGCGCGCCACCGACAAGGCGCTCAAGCGCCTCGATACCGACTACATCGACCTGCTGCAGCTTCATCACTTCGATGCGATGACGCCGGTCGAAGAGGTGATGTCGACGCTCGACGACCTGGTCCGCGCCGGCAAGGTGCGCTACATCGGCGCGTCGAACTTTTCCGGCTGGCAGCTGATGAAATCGCAGGCCGTCGCCGACCGTTACGGTTACTCGCGCTTCGTCGCCAACCAGACCTATTACTCGCTGATCGGCCGCGACTACGAATGGGAGCTGATGCCGCTCGGCCAGGACCAGGGCGTCGGCGCAGTGGTGTGGAGCCCGCTCGGCTGGGGCCGCCTGACCGGCAAGATCCGCCGTGGCCAGCCGCTGCCCGAAGGCAGCCGCCTGCACGATACCGAAGGCTTCGCCCCGCCGGTCGACCCGGAGCGTTTGTACCGCGTGGTCGATGCGCTCGACGAGATCGCCGCCGAGACCGGCAAGAGCGTGCCGCAGATCGCCTTGAACTGGCTGCTGCAACGGCCGACCGTGTCGACCGTGCTGATCGGCGCGCGCAACGAGGAGCAATTGCGGCAGAACCTCGGCGCGATCGGCTGGAACCTCGATGCGGCGCAGATCGCGAAACTCGACGCAGCCAGCGCCGTCACACCGCCCTACCCTTACTACCCGTACTGGAACGGACAATTCGCCGAACGCAATCCGGCACCGGTCTGATCCCCACTCGCCCTCACCCCCTCATCGCCACATCTCGTCCCGTCCCGGAGTCCTCATGAAAGCCGTCGCCCTGACCCGTTACCTGCCCATCGACGATCCGCAGTCGCTGCTCGACGTCGACCTGCCCGCGCCGAACGCGAGCGGCCACGACCTGCTGGTGCGGGTCGAGGCCATCTCGGTCAACCCGGTCGACACCAAGGTGCGCTCGCCCAAGCCGCAGGTCGAAGCGCAGCCGCGCGTGCTCGGCTACGACGCCGCCGGCGTGGTCGAAGCCGTCGGCGAAGCGGTCACCCGCTTCAAGGTCGGCGACCGCGTCTACTACGCCGGCGACATCACCCGTCCCGGCACGAACAGCGAGTTGCATCTGGTCGACGAACGCATCGTCGGCGCGGCGCCGAAGTCGCTGAGCGCAGCCGAAGCCGCGGCGCTGCCGCTGACCGCGATCACCGCCTGGGAACTGTTGTTCCAGCGCATGCCCTACGACAGCGAACACGGCGGCCGCGGCAAGACCTTACTGGTCATCGCCGGTGCCGGCGGAGTCGGCTCGATCGCTATCCAGATCGCCAAGCGCGCCGGCTTCCGCGTCGTCGCCACCGCCTCGCGTGCGGAAACGGTCGAATGGTGCCGGCGCATGGGCGCCGATGAAGTGGTCGATCATCGCCAGCCGCTGGCGCCGCAGTTGCAGGCGCTCGGCATCGAACAGGTCGATGCCGCGCTCAATCTGGCCGATACCGATCGTTACTGGGAGGTGCTCGGCGAACTGCTCGCGCCGCAAGGCCACGTGGGCCTGATCGTCGAACCGAGCGGCGCCTTGAAGATCGGCGACCCCTACAAGGCCAAGTGCATCGGCATCCACTGGGAAATGATGTTCGCGCGCCCGCGCTTCCGCACCGCCGACATGATCGAACAAGGCCGCTTGCTCGACCGCGTCGCCGAACTGATCGACGCCGGCGAACTCAAGGGCACGCACACGCAGACCCTCGGCAAGATCGATGCGCAGACTTTGCGAGAGGCGCATCGCCGCCTGGAGTCGGGGACTACGATCGGGAAGGTGGTGTTGGCGGGTTGGTGAGGGGTACGCCCCTTAGTCACCGAGGCAAAACGCTGAAGTCTCTTGGGGCCGGCATGCCGGCCCCTTCCCATTCCTCTTTATCGACTCGGCTTCATGCCGCTTTCGGCGCCGAGCGCGCTTCTTCGTAGCTGTCGAACACCATCGAGGCCGAGGCCCGGCCCTGCGTCAACGAACGAAGGGTGGTCGTATAGCCCGACAACTGCGCCAACGGCGCACGCGCGGTGACGTCGGTCCGGTTGCCCTTGTCCTCGATCGACAGCACGCGTCCGGAACGCCGCTGCAGGTCGCCGACCACATCGCCGACGTTGCCGGCAGGCGTGTCGACGACCAGCGCCATGACCGGTTCGAGCAAGGTCGTGCCGGCCAAGGCCAACGCCGCCTTCAGCGCGTCCGACGCGGCACGCTGGAACGCCAGTTCCGACGAATCCACCGCATGCGTCTCGCCGTCCACCAGGCTGACGCTGAGGCCGACCACCGGGTAGCCGCGCGGGCCTTCCGCCAGCGCCGCACGCAGGCCCTTCTCGGTCGCGGCGACGAAGTTTCTCGGCACCACGCCGCCGCTGGTGCGGTCGACGAACTCAAACTGACCGTCGCTGCGCGGCGTCACATCGATCACCACGCGCGCGAACTGGCCGGAACCACCGTTCTGCTTCGACAGCTTGCCTTCCACGCCCGACACCGGCTTGCTCGGTGTTTCCTGGTAAGCCACGCGCGGCGAACCGGTGCGCACCTCGACGTTCCACTCCTGGCGCAGGCGCTCGACCATGACGTCGAGATGCAGCTCGCCCATGCCCCACACCAGCGTTTCGCCAGTCTCGGCATCCGTGCCGACGCGGAACGACGGGTCCTCCTGGGCCAAGCTCGCCAGGCCCTGTCCGAGACGGATCAGGTCGCTGGCCTTGCCGGCCGTCAGACGCCACGACAACACCGCCGGCTGGGCCTGGATCGAGTCCAGCACCAGCTTGTGTCCGACGCCGCTGAGGCTTTCGCCGCTGACCGCGTCCTTCCATCCCGCCACCGCGACGATCTCGCCGGCATAGGCCACCTCGACGTCCTGGCCGCGGTTGGCCTGCACCACCTGCAAGCGACCGACGCGTTGCGCGCGCCCGCGTCCCGAAGCCCACACCGTGTCGCCGACCCGCAAGGTGCCGGAGTACAGCCGGATGAACGACAGCGCGCCGTGCTCCTGGTGCACGATCTTGAACAACAGACCGCTCAGCGGGCCGGTCGCGTCGGCCGCGAGGGACACCTCGCCGGCTTCGCTTTCGGCCTGCACCGCAGGACGGTCCAGAGGCGACGGCAGGTAATCGACGATCGCGTCCAACAGCGTTTCCACGCCCTTGTTCTTGAACGCCGAGCCGGCCAGCACCGGCGTGCCCGCGCCTTTCAAGGTGGCGCGTCGCAGCGCCGCCTTGAGCAGCGCGGCATCGATGGCGCGCGCGTCGAGGAAGGCCTCGGCGAGCTCGTCGTCGTGGTCGGCGACCTGTTCGATCAGGCGGTTACGCAGCGGCGCGTACTCGGCGGCCTCTGCGTCGCTCCAGGCGCGCCGCAGGCTCGCGCCGGCGTCGTCCCACAGCACCACGCTGCGATCGACCAGATCGACCCAACCGCGCAACTCGCTTTCCGCGCCGAGCGGCCGACCGATCGGCCACGGCGTCGCATCGAGCTTGTCGCGCATCTGCGCGAGCACGAGATCGAACGAGGCGCCGACGCGGTCCATCTTGTTGACGAACGCGATCGAGGGCACGCCGTGGCGACGCGCCTGGCGCCACACGGTTTCCGATTGCGGCTGCACGCCGTCGACCGCACTGAACACGGCGACGGCACCGTCGAGCACGCGCAGGGAACGTTCCACTTCGATCGCGAAATCGATATGTCCCGGGGTGTCGATGATCGTCAGCCGGTGTTCGGCCTGGTCCTGCGGCGTCCAGAAGGTCTGCACCGCGGCCGCGCCGATGGTGATGCCGCGACGCTGTTCGATCTCGGTGTAGTCGGTGGTCGCCGCGCCGTCGTGGACTTCGCCGACGCGATGGATGGCGCCGGTTTTCCACAACAAGCGTTCGGTCAGCGTGGTCTTGCCGGCGTCGACGTGCGCGATGATGCCGAGGTTGCGCCAGCGGGAGGGGGTGGAAACGTTACGAAGCGTGGTGTTCATGAGAATGCTTGCCTTGTTGCCAACATGGGAGGCCGCGCGTCCCTGTTGGCTACGGGGCGCGCGGCTAGGTTTGGGTTTCGGCCGTGGAATTCATGGCACGTTCTCCTTGGTTTTCCGGGCATTGCAGTGAAGGGAATCCGACGCGGGAACCTGTTCGGTCCGGGCCGGCGAAAAACAGCGGGCAATAAAAAAGCACCCTTGCGGGTGCTCTGTTCTGGTGTGGCTTCGATCGGTCGATTACATCGACCCGGAACCGAAGATCACAGGAGGCAGGCGCACCCGGCCCGCGCTCTCGCGCTGGGCTTGCAGCGATATCAGTAGCGGGAACGACTTCATGGATGCGGTGCGACTGCGGTTTTGGGTGTGCATAGAGTAAGGCCGGCGCGTCAGGAGTCAATCGGATTGGGGCCAGGACTGGTGGGATTTATCGTTCCACCCGATGCACAAAGCACGGGCCGCATCGTCTGCCTTCGAAGGTACGTAGCGGGCGCGGACCATTGCCCCCTTTGAGAAGGGGGCGAGCGCTCGACGCGGGCTTCGCTGCGGAGTGAGATTCGGAGCGCGGGGGATTTGCTTTGGCTTTGGCTGTAGGAAAAGCAAAAGCAAATCCCCCCTACCCCCCTTTTCCAAAGGGGGGAATAGCAGGAGCGGAGCCCGCGTTTACGCCAACCATTGCCCCCTTTGCAAAAGGGGGCGAGCGCCCGTCGTGGGCCTCGCTGCGGAGTGAGATTCGGGGCGCGGGGGATTTGCTTTGGCTTTGAGAGGGCCAAAGAAAATCCCCCCTTTTTCGAAAGGGGGGAACAGCAGAAGTTGAGGGGCGGGTAGCGAAACCGAGGCGGCACCGCCGCCTCGCGATTACGCCGCCTTGTCTTCGACCTTGCGCTTCAGCACGGCCACCGCTTCCGCCCAAGGGTTGCCGCCGCGACGCTTGCTGGTCGCCAAGACCAGGTCCGAGGGCTCGAACACGTTGAGGTTGTGGGTGATCGGCGTGGTCAGGATGTACTGCGCATCGGTGGCGCGCAGGAAGCGGCCGACCTTCTCGATGTTGAACACGTCCAGATGGGCGAAGGGTTCGTCGATGAAGACGAAGCCGCCCGGCTGGTCTTCGTCGCGCAACAAGGCCACCAGCAGCAACAGGGACTTCATGACCTGCTGTCCGCCCGAGGCTTCGCCGTCGTCGAGGCCGATCCAGCCCTTGCGATCGAAATCGAAGCGCACCGACAGGCCGGCCTGGGCCAGGGCGACATCGTCGTTGGCCAGTTCGGGCATGTCGGCGTCGACGCCGATGCCGGCGAGTTCGCCGAGCGCGGCAAGGTTCTTCTTGTAGCGGCGCACGGTGGCGCGCAACACGTTGATGTAGGCGCCACGCGCTTCCTGGGTGAGGCGCTTGGCGCGTTCCAGATGCGATTCGCGACGGCCGATGGAGTTCTCCAGTTCGCCATGATCGGCCGCGATCTTGTCGCGCAACGGGATGCAGGACTCGTCGTCGACGAAACCGCCGCGGGAAAGACGGTCGTCCATGCGCTCGATCTCGCGGCGCACCGCCGAGGCGCTTTCGTACTCTTCGCGTGCGGCGGCGAGCGCGACGGCGCTGCGCCAGGCCTCCGGCATCATCGCGCGCTTGCGGCGGTAGTCGAGGATGCGTTGGATCAGACTCTGGCGTTCGCCGTTGATCTGCTGTGCGCGTTCGCGCAGCTCGCGGGCGAGCGCGTCGATCTGACCCTGGCGCTTGGCCGCGGCGATGCCTTCGGCCTTGTCCTGCTCGGCGGCCTCGTCGATCTTGGCGCGTGCCTGGGCCAGCGCCGCGGCGGCTTCGGCGGCAGCCTCGGCGAGACCGGGCAGCCGCGCCTGGGCATCGGCGAATTCGGCCGCGCGGGTAACCAGTTCCTGCGCCGCATCGAGCCCCATCAGGCGCGATTGCTCGGCGTCGACGCGCTGGCTCAGTTCCTGCAGCTCGGCCTCGCGCGCCTGGCTGCGCTGGGCGATCGCGGCGAGTTCGGCGCGCAACTCGGCCAGGTGCGATTGACGCGCACCGGTGCCGAAGTGGTGCTGAGTGCCGCCGATATGGCGGCCGCCTCGGCTTTCGCGCAGATAGCCCTTCTGGGTGATCCAGTCCTGCCCGGCCGGCAAGCGCGAGCCGTGTTCGATGTCGGTGACGCGGCGAATGCGGTCGAGCTGGCGCGGCAACCACGCCGGCGGGTCGGCCGAGAAGCGCACGACTTCGAGCAAGGTGCCGGCGCCGGCCTTCGGCACCGGCGCGCGTTCGGCGACGATGAAGTGGCGATACTGCTGGCTTTCGCCGAACTTCCAGGCGACGCGCGCGTCCTTGGGGTTCTCCAGCACCAGCAGATGCCGGTACGGCGCCAGCACGGCCTCGATCGCGACCGACCATTGCGGATCGGTGATCTCGACCAGTTCGGTCAGCACATGGTGCTTGATGCCGGCCTGGTCGAGGCCGGCGCGGAAATCGCGCTCGAACGGCTCGATGATGCGGCCGCCGCCGCTGAGGGCGGCGATCTGCGCGGAAATCTCGCCGCTGCGCTTGCGGTCGCGCTCGGCTTCGAGCTTGAGCTCGGCCTGGCGGCGACGGCCGTTCTCGACGCTGGCGCTGAGCGCCTCGACGTCGATGGCGCCGCGCTGCGCCTGCAGCTTGGCCAGTTCGTCGCGGCGCTTGACCAGCATCTCGGCGTCGCGCGCGGCGTCGCGGGCCTGGGTGAAGGCCTGTTCGCTGGCCGTCACCTGGCGGCGCGCTTCGCGCATCGCTTCCTGCAGCACGTCGCGGCCGGTCGCGGCGATGGCGTCCTGCGCGCGCATCTCTTCCAGCACCCGCTCGCGTTCGCGCAAAGCGCGGCGCAAACCGGTCAAACGCGGCTTGGCGCCGTCGATCACCGCGCGCTGATCGGCCAGTTCGACCTTCGGCGCGATTTCGCTTTCCAGGCGCTGGCGCTGATTGCGCAAGGCATTGCCTTCCTCGAACGAACGCACGTCGGCCTTGGCCGATTCCAGGCGCAGATGCAGGCCGGCCAGGTCCTGGCCGAGCTGCTGCAGTTCCTTCTCGACGTCGAACTGCTCGGTGCGGGCGCGCTGGTAATCGTCGAGCACGGCCTTGTCTTCGAACACGTCGAAGATCAGCTGCAGCAATTCGCGCGGCGAGTACTGGCAGAGCTTGTCGGTCGCGCCCTGCTCCAGGGTCAACACGCGGCAGATCGCGCGGGTCAGGCCGGCACCGGCCAGGCGCACACGGTAGTCGCGCACCCCCAACCATTCGCCGCCCTGCTCCAGGGTTTCCACCGGCGTGTCGCCGGCGACGATCTGGTAGTCGCGGCTCCAGTCGCCGCCGCGCTTGCGGATGCGGCAGGCCAGGGTGACCACGTCGTCCTTGATCGGAAAGAACGGGCGGCCGCCGCGCCGGTCGGGGCGGTTGCTGACCACCGCGCGCAACCAGGCATACGGCTTGCCGTTATGGCGCAGATAAGTCTTGTAGTCGCGCGCGGTGTCGCGATCCTCGATCGCGAGCAGGGTGCGCAACGCATCGAGCAAGGTGGTCTTGCCCGAGCCGTTGGGCCCGACCACGGTGACGATGGAC
The DNA here is from genome assembly GCF_052045105.1 of Lysobacter sp. 22409. Taxonomy (NCBI): domain Bacteria; kingdom Pseudomonadati; phylum Pseudomonadota; class Gammaproteobacteria; order Lysobacterales; family Lysobacteraceae; genus Lysobacter; species Lysobacter sp. 22409. Next base: position 13,075 of record NZ_JBQEOE010000032.1, read on the forward strand.
GCATCCAGCGGCAGTTGGAAGCGCTGCCAGTAGTCCCAGTGCACGACTTCGAGCGAGCGGAATTCAAACATCGGCCGCGGCCTCCTCGTCGTGTTTCAGTTCGGTGGACGCAATCGCTTCGTCGTCGCTGTCGGCGTCGGCCGCGTCGTCGCTTGCGACGGTCTGTGCGTCCGCATCGCCTTCCGCTTCGATATCGGCTTCGACACCGTCGCCATCGGCCGCATCGGCTTCATCCGTGGCGAGCTCCGGCAACGGCTCCGCCGCGTCGGCGTCGAGCGCCATCGCGGATTCGTATTCGGCGTTCGCCTCGGCATAGGTGTCGAGGTCGGAATAGATGCCGGCCTCGATGTCGGCCAGCAGCGCCGCGTCGGCTTCGGCTTCGGCCGCGCTCTCGCCTTCGGGTTCGGCGTTTTCGGCGCTGTAGTGGCGCGCTTCGGCGACGACGAAGGACAACGCGCCGTTCATGACCCGGCCGGCGATGCGTTCGTAATCCAGGGCCAGATCCAACAACGGCCCCTCATGGATGCGTTCCTTGCGGCGGACGATGAAGCCCTGCCGCGCCAGCGAACCCAGGTTGAACTGGATACGGGTCTTGCCGCCGAGCTTTTCGCCGAAGTCGGCGAGCAAGGTGCGCTCGTTGATCGGCTCCACCACTTCGGCGCCGACCGGAATCGGCTTGAGCTCGGCGAACATCTGCTCCTGGTCCTGATCGCGATCGGCCTGTTGGCGCGCGATCTGGCGCTGGCGCTTGGGCAGCACCAACAGCGCCCACAGCACCACCAACAGCGCGACGGCGTCGCGGTCGAGTTGCAGGTTGGTCGAGGACCAGGCCTTGGCGCTGCCGAACACCGCCGATTCCTGCGGGCGGGCGATGCCGACGGCGATGTTGGCGGCGTAAGGATGTTCGAGCAGGCGCATGCCGGCCGCGGCGAGGCGGCGGTCGAGGTCGTTGCGCTGTTCGGCGTCGGTCAGCAGTTCGCGGACCGCTGCGTCGTCGCGCGGCAGCCAACGCTCGGCGATGAGGCGCGCGATCAAAGAGGCGATGGGATCGTTCATCGGGTGTCTGCGGTGTCCTTGGTCGCTTTGGCGCGCTTGCCCGAAGGCGCGGCGCCGCGCCCGGAGGCGGTCTTCTTGGGTTTGGCCGCGGCCTTGCGTTCGTCGGTGGACGCGTCGCCGCCGTCGGGGGTTTCGTGCTTCGCCGCGCGTTTGCGCGGTGCGCGCGCGGCCAGTCGCATTTCCTCGCTGATCGCTTCGAGGCGGCCGCGGCTCATATAGGCCACGCCGGCGCGATCGACGATCTCGAATTCGGGCTCGACCCTCCACGACAACGGCAAGCGCGCCATCGAGGCGCTGACGCCGTTGCGGTTCTCGGCGCCGGGATCGCCGATCAGGCCGAGCAAAGACAAGCGATAGGCGCTGATCGAGAAACTGTCCTGCGGCACCACGTCGATCAATTCGGAAGCGTCGCCGGTCAGCGACATCAGCTCGTCCAGCCAACGCTCGGCGAACTGGAAGTCGGTAGCCGCGGCCGGCGAGGCGTCGGTATCCGGTGCGGCCTGCGCCGGCGGCAGCGACTGGTCTTCGCGCGCTTCGCGCTCGCGTTCGACCAGTTCGTACTCGGCCACGTCGAGCGCGATCGGCGCCAGCATGAAAGCCGGGATCGCCGAACGCGCGAGCACGTCGTCGGCATGCGCGGCGAGCGCCTCGATGTCGAGCCCGCGCAAATAGCGGTTGACGTCCGAGGACGACAGTCCGCTCGCGCCGAGGTGCACGCGATGACGGTCGAGCTGGCTCAGCGCGCGCTGGAACACCGAGGCCTGGCGCAGCATCGCGCTCTGGGCGCGGCCGATCTGCTGGGCGACGCGGTGGGTGTGGCTGTCGAGTTCGACGTCCGAGGAAATCTCTTCGACGATCTCGGTGCCCTTCTCGATCCAGCGCCAGGCCGACTGCAAGGTGCCGGCGGCGCGCTGGATGCGGTGTTCGGAACCGCTGAGCACCGCCTGGTCGAAGTCCTCGCGCAACTCGTTGAGGCGCGACAGCAGATGTTGCAGATCGTCCGAACGCACCCGGCCGACCGCCTGGCCGGCGGCGATCTGCGCGGTGACGTAGGCCAGTTCGTCGCCTTCGCGGTTGAACTGCAGCAGCAGGCCGATCGACGCCAGCGCCTGGCGCCCGACCGGGCTGATGCGGTAACGCTGGGTTTCGCCGTCCCACAGCAACAGGTCGTTCTCGCGCAGGCGGCCGATCACGGTGTCGAACTTGACCGGGTCGAGGTAGCCGAAGTGCTCGCGCAGTTCCTGCGGTGTCCAGTCCGGGGCCTGGCCGCGCTCGCCGATGGCGCGCAGCACCAGCAGCCGCACCATCACCGATTCTTCGCCGCCGTGGAACAGGGTCGAGAACGCGCGCAGCAGATCGCGCGCGCCCAGCAGCGGCTGCAGCTCGGGCAGGTCGGCGGCGACGATGTCGGCGCGCAGGTAATCCTGGAGGCTGTGGTCTGGGGCGGCGTCCATGAACTCGGGACTACGGAGGGTCGGGCATGTTCGGCGATGGGTCCGGTCCGTGACAACCGTTGCAATCCGCCGCGTTCGGTGCCTGTCCTCGCGCCGCTTTGACGGGGACCTTGAATTAGCACGGCTTTCCCGGCATCGTGCACAATCCATACGCCAGCGTATCCAGCCAGCATGTCCACGGCCGCCAGCAACTCCGCCCCGCATCCGCTCTATCCGCAGCTGTTCGCACCGCTGGACCTGGGCTTCTGCACCCTGCCCAACCGCGTGCTGATGGGCTCGATGCACACCGGTCTGGAAGACAAGGCCGCCGACTTCCCCAAGCTGGCGGCCTATTTCGGCGAGCGCGCGGCCGGCGGGGTCGGCCTGATTGTCACCGGCGGCTTCGCCCCGAACATCGTCGGCTGGCTCAAGCCCTTCGGCGGCAAGCTCAGCTGGCCTTGGGAAACCGCCAAGCACCGCCAGGTGACGAAGGCCGTGCACCAGCACGGCGGGCGCATCTGCATGCAGATCCTGCACGCCGGGCGCTACGGCTATCACCCGCTGCAGGTGGCGCCGAGCAAGCTCAAGGCGCCGATCAACCCGTTCACCCCGCGCGCGCTGTCGGCCGGCGGGGTCGAGCGCCAGATCAAGGCCTTCGTGCGCACCGCCCGGCTCGCCCGCGAAGCCGGCTACGACGGCGTCGAGGTGATGGGTTCGGAAGGCTATCTGCTCAACCAGTTCACCGTGCCGCGCACCAACAAGCGCAAGGACGCCTGGGGCGGCGACACCGCCCAGCGCATCCGCTTCTGCGTCGAGATCGTGCGCCGCATCCGCGAGGCCTGCGGGCCGGACTTCATCATCATCTACCGCCTGTCGATGATCGACCTGGTCGACGAAGGTTCGAGCTGGGCCGACGTGGTCGTGCAGGCCAAGGCCATCGAAGCCGCCGGCGCGACCCTGATCAACACCGGCATCGGCTGGCACGAAGCGCGGGTGCCGACCATCGCCACCTCGGTGCCGCGCGGCGCCTTCACCGGCATCACCGCGCGCCTCAAGCCCGAGGTCGGCGTGCCGCTGATCACCACCAACCGCATCAACATGCCCGACGTGGCCGAGCGCATCCTCGCCGCGGGCGAGGCCGACATGGTGTCGATGGCGCGGCCGCTGCTGGCCGATTCGCACTGGGTGGCGAAGGCGCGCGCGCAACGCAGCGCCGACATCAACACCTGCATCGGCTGCAACCAGGCCTGCCTGGACCACGTGTTCCAGAACAAGCACGCGAGCTGCCTGGTCAACCCGCGCGCCTGCGCCGAAACCGAGCTGAACTACCTGCCGACCCGCGCGCCCAAGCGCATCGCCGTGGTCGGCGCCGGCCCGGCCGGGCTGGCCTGCGCCACGGTCGCGGCCGAACGCGGCCATCGCGTGACCTTGTTCGATGCCGCAGACGAGATCGGCGGCCAGTTCAACCTGGCCAAGAAGATCCCCGGCAAGGAAGAGTTCCACGAAACCCTGCGTTACTTCGGCGGCAAGATCGAGCAGACCGGGGTCGAGCTGCGCCTGGGCACGCGCGCCGACGCGGCCGCGCTGGCCGGTTTCGACGAGGTCGTGCTGGCGACCGGCATCGCCCCGCGCCAGGTGAATTTCCCCGGCGCCGACCACGCCAAGGTCTGTTCCTATCTCGACGTGCTCAAGGGGCACGTGGTGCCGGGCAAGCGCGTGGCGATCATCGGCGCCGGCGGCATCGGCTTCGACGTCGCCGAGTACCTGGTCCACGAAGGTCATTCGGTCAGCCTGGACCCGGCGCGCTGGCGCGCCGAATGGGGCGTCGACCTGGGCTACGGCGACAACCGCGGCGGCCTGGTCGAAGCGCGGCCGGAACCGCCGGCGCGCGAGGTCTGGCTGCTGCAGCGCAGCCCGGGCAAACCCGGCGCGAAGCTCGGCAAGACCACCGGCTGGATCCACCGCGCCACGCTCAAGGCCAAGCAGGTGCGCATGATCGGCGGGGTCGAATACGTCGGCGTCGACGACGATGGCTTCCGCATTCGCGTCGACGGCAGCGAGCAGTTGCTGCCGGTCGACCAGGTCGTGATCTGCGCCGGCCAGGAACCGTTCAAGCCGCTCGCCGCGGCGCTCGCCGACAGCGGCAAGCCGGTGCACGTGATCGGCGGCGCCGACGTCGCCGCCGAACTCGACGCCAAGCGCGCAATCGACCAAGGCAGCCGCCTCGCAGCTGCCTTGTAGTGATACGCAGCAGCCGCCTCGCAGCTGCCTTGTAGTGATACGCAGCAGCCGCCTCGCAGCTGCCTTGTAGTGATCTGCAGCAGGCGGCTTGCGGCTGCGTCACAGCCAGACATCGAAGCGCCGTCGCCTCTCCCCTGCGGCGATACATATATATGTCTGCGGCGTCGCGATCAGCGGCCGCAGCCGGCCCCATACAGACCAGGAACGCTCGCCTGGATCGCAGTGCCGGCACCCCACGGGTCGTGGTCGGGGCTTGCGCCGCTCCTACCCCTGGGGTTCGAAGCGACCGGACAGGGCCGAATCCAGCCGATTGCCGAGTCCACCCAGGCCCGGAGACGCCAAATCGACGCTGCGGATCGCCTCCACCAGCCCGGCTCATGAATGACTGAGACGACCCGGGCACGGTTCGTGCCGGGCTGAAGCCCAATGAAACCAAGGGTCTAGGCCCTATTCAGAATAAAAACTCCAACTAATTTAGAAACTTAGAAATTGTCATTCAGGGTTTGTTTGGCAAGCCGTCGCTACCTTGCGCCAACTTTTCCGCCACCCCTGCAGAGGTGGCATCCCACACCGCCCGCGTCGGACAAGACACGGTTCCCGGTGACGGGGCAAAGCGCGCCGTAGAGCCGCCGCCCTCCCCAGTACGCCATGCGGCCTCACCGCTGTCGCCATCTCCCGATTTATGGAGATGGAAGACGGAGTGCGGCCAGCGCAACGGAGCAAGGAGTCAACGATGAAACTGGCCTGGATCCTGTGGTTGGCCTCGGTATTGCCGCCACAAACCGCCGATTCGCTGTGTTTGAGCACCACCGTGTACCTGGAAGCCCGCGATCAGTCCCTGCGCGGCCAGCAAGCCGTCGCCGAGGTCGCCCTGCGCCGTCGCGACAGCGGCCTGTGGGGCACGACGGTCTGCCAGGTGGTCACGGCCAACAAGCAGTTCGCCCCGAGCCTGGTCTCGCCGGGCACCCGTCTGAACAACAGCGAGGCCTGGACCGAGTCGGTCAACGTCGCCTTGGCCGCCGAACGCAACTGGGCCCTGCCGGCCGGTCAGCGCAAGGAAATCGTGCCGGGCGCGAGCCACTTCGCCGCCCTCGCGATCGCCAGCCCGTCCTGGCGCAACGCCTACCAGGTCGCGACCATCGGCGATCACACCTTTTACAAGGTGCAGAAGCTCAAGCCGCGCCGCGTCGTCGCCGAGGCCGAGTTGCCGAAAGGCGTCAGCAAAGGCTGATGCCTACATAAAGGCTGAAGCATCAGCAAAAGCTGATGCCTTCATAAAGGCTGAAGCGTCAGCAAAGGCTGATGCCGCGTTCATGGCATCCGCATAGCGCCGGTGCCGTAACGCTCCGTTGCAGTCTCCTCCTTGAGGATACGAAGCAGGTCGGTGATAGTCGCCGACCTGTTTTTTTTCTTTCCATGGAGGCGTTAAGCATGAAGCTCTACAGCAAGCCCGGTGCGTGTTCGACGGCCGACCATATCGCCCTGCAATGGACCGGCGGTGCGTTCGAAGTCGAAGTGATGGACAAGGACTCGATCAAGGCGCCCGCCTTCCTCGCCATCAATCCGGCCGGTGCCGTGCCCGCGGTGGTCGACGGCGATTTCGTGTTGACCCAGAACGCTGCGATCATGGGCTACATCGCCGACACCTTTCCGCAGGCGCAGTTGACCGGCGACGGCAGCGCGCAGCAGCACGCCGAAGCCGCGCGTTGGCTGGCCTTCGTCAACTCCGACGTGCACCCGGCGTTCCTGCCGATCTTCGCGCCGGGCAAGTTCCATCCCGATCCGGCCCAGGCCGATACGATGCGCCAGCACGCACGCGAGCGTCTGCGCGGCCTGTATGCGAGCGCCGACCAGCGCCTGGCCGATCGCGAATGGATCGCCGGCTTCCGCAGCTACGCCGATCCCTATCTCTACATCACCCTGCGCTGGGCCGACTCGGTCAAGGTCGACCTGTCCGGCTACGAGCACTTGGCCGCGTTCAAGCGCCGCATGGAAGCCGACGCCGGCGTGCAGGCCGCCTTGAAGGCCGAAGGACTGCTCTAAGGGCTCGATGCATGCATTGCAGAGCGGCGCATCGATGGATGCGTCGCTCTCGTGCGAACGCAACGGCAGCGGCCGTAGCGACTTTTGTAGGAGCGGCGCAAGCCGCGACGAACGAAGCGGTGCCGACGCACGCCGATGGGTATTGCGAGATCCCAGTCGCGGCTTACACCGCTCCTACAAAAGCCGCATCGCCGCTGGGGCGGGAGCGGCGTCCTGCTGGATTTCCTTCGGTCACGAGCCGCGATCGGCGAAGCGGCGGCATGCACGCGCCTGCGCAGCCGCATGATCTACCTCAGCGCACAGGCGGGTTGTCGGCAAAGTAAGCTGCGACGTCGGTGACGGATCACGGTCGCGACTCGCGTCGCTCCTACCCTTTGCATCCGACCCAGGCTGGTCAAGCCCCGGCCGCGAAGCGGTCTTCGATCTCGGCGGCGATGTTGTCCTTGCGCACCTTGGCCAAGGCGGCGCTGAGGTCGGGCAGCAATTCGGCGAGCTCTTCGCTGTTGCCGCAGCGCTCGATCTTGAGCTGCAGGAAATAACCGCGCAGCCCCAGGTGCTCGCGTACGGTCTCGGTCATCAGGTTGTACAAGGTCTGGTAACGCTGCGCGGCATCGGCGGCCGACACCGGCGGCGGCACGACGGCGGCGAAGGCGATGCCGGGCGTCGGCGCATGCGCGGTCATCGTCGCGGCCACGGCCGCCGACGAAGCGATCAAGCCCATCGTTTCCAATTGCTCCAACGCATCGGTCGGGCCGTGCAGGCTGCCGATCAGATCGCGCAGGTGGCGCACGCTGCGATCGCCGTCGACGATCAGCAGGATCGAACGCAAGACCGGCGGCAATTTGCGCGAGCGGTTCTGGATTTCGTCTCGACCGTCGTTGGTCTTAACCGGCATATCGCTGTCGCGCATGGTGTTCCCCGTGTTGAATCCCGTCGCACGACGGATGTCCGAGGCCGGAGGCGCGGCGTCTGCTCCCCAAGCCGTGCGCTTGGGCGCGCGGCCGCGCCGTTGTCCTCCCGGCTGGTCCGGGACTATGCCATGTCGCACCATGACGTTTCTGTGTCGTATTCGACGTTAGTCGTATGCGGCAATCGCTACGCTGGGCGCCGCGAGCGCAAACGCAAAAGGCCAGGCACGAAGCCTGGCCTTTTGCGTGGCCGTCCTGCGTTTATGCCGCCGGCGCGAAGCCGGCGGCGCGCGCTCAGCGCTGCTCGATCGGCACGTAGGCGCGGTCTTCCGGGCCGGTGTAGTTCGCGCTGGGACGGATGATCTTGCCGTCCTCGCGCTGCTCGATCACATGCGCGCTCCAACCGGTGGTGCGCGCGATCACGAACAACGGGGTGAACATCGGCGTCGGGATGCCCATCATGTGATAGGCCGAGGCCGAGTACCAATCCAGGTTCGGGAACATCTTCTTCAGGTCCCACATCAGGTTCTCGATGCGCTCGCTGACGTCGAACAGGGTCTGGTTGCCGCCGTCCTTGCACAGGCTGCGCGAGAGCTCCTTGATGATCGGATTGCGCGGATCGCCGACCGTATAGACCGGATGGCCGAAGCCGATCACGATTTCCTTGCGCTCGACGCGGGCGCGGATGTCGGCCTCGGCCGCATCGGCGTCGCCGTAGCGCGAGATGATGTCCATCGCGACTTCGTTGGCGCCGCCATGCTTCGGCCCGCGCAGCGCGCCGATCGCACCGGTGATGCACGAATGCAGGTCCGAACCGGTGCCGGCGATGACGCGCGCGGTGAAGGTCGAGGCGTTGAACTCGTGCTCGGCGTACAGGATCAGCGACTTGTCCAGCGCATCGGCATGCAGCGCGCTCGGCGGCTCGCCGTGCAGCAGGTGCAGGAAGTGCGCGGCGACGCTGTCGTCGTCGGTCTCGCAGTCGATGCGGCGGCCGTTGCGGGTGAAGTGCCACCAGTACAGCAGCATCGAGCCGAAGCTGGCGATCAGGCGGTCGGCGATATCGCGCGCCTCGGAGGCGACGTGGCCTTCGCGCTCGGGCAGTACGGTGCCGAGCACCGAACAACCGGTGCGCAGCACGTCCATCGGGTGCGCATTGGCCGGCACCAGTTCCAGCGCGTCGGTGACGATCGCCGGCAGCCCGCGCAGGCGCTTGAGCTTGAGCTTGTAGGCCTTGAGCTGCGAGGCCGTCGGCAGCGCGCCGTGCACCAGCAGGTGCGAGACTTCCTCGAAGGTCGACTTGGTCGCCAGGTCGTGGATGTCGTAGCCGCGATAGTGCAGGTCGTTGCCGCTGCGGCCGACGGTGCACAGCTCGGTATTGCCCGCGGCGGTGCCGCTGAGGGCGACGGATTTCTTGGGCTTGGGCAGGGTCTGTTGCGTATCGCTCATGGTCCTTCCTCTAGATAGATTGTCTACTCGTCCCTATCCCCTCTCCCGTTTACCGGAGAGGGCAAGGGTGAGGGCGCGCGACGTCCGGCTACATCGTGGCTGGAAGTTTCGCTGGCCCTCATCCGGCCTGTCGGCCCCCCTTCTCCCGCTTGCGGGAGAAGGAAAATCAAGCACTCCTCCCGCTTGCGGGAGAAGGAAAATCAAGTACTCCCCCCGCTTACGGGAGAAGGAAAATCAGGCACTCCTCCCGCTTACGGGAGAAGGAAAATCAGGCACTCCCCCCGCTTGCGGGAGAAGGAAAATCAGGCGCTTGTTCTCTGTGGAAAGCCTCAACCGTTCTTCTTTGCGAACAGCGCGTCGAGCTTGCCTTCGAAGGCGTGGTAGCCGATGCGGTCGTACAGCTCTTCGCGGGTCTGCATCGTGTCGACCACGTTCTTCTGGTGGCCGTCGCGGCGGATCGCCTGGTAGACATTCTCGGCGGCCTTGTTCATGGCCCGGAACGCCGACAGCGGATACAGCTGGATGGCGACGCCGGCCGAGGCCAGTTCGTCGCGGGTGAACAGCGGCGTCTGGCCGAACTCGGTGATGTTGGCCAGCACCGGCACCTTCACCGCATCGACGAAGCGGCGGTAAGTCGGCAGATCGTAGGCGGCCTCGGCGAAGATGCCGTCGGCGCCGGCCTCGACGCAGGCGATCGCGCGTTCGATCGCGGCATCGACGCCGTCGACCGCGATCGCGTCGGTGCGCGCGATCAGGAAGAACTCGGGATCGGTCTTGGCGTCGGCCGCGGCCTTGACCCGGTCGACCATTTCGTCGGCCGACACGATTTCCTTGCCCGGGCGATGGCCGCAGCGCTTGGCGCCGACCTGGTCCTCGATATGGCAGCCGGCCGCGCCGGCCTTGATCAGCGACTTGACCGTGCGCTCGATGTTGAACGCGCTCGGGCCGAAGCCGGTGTCGATGTCGACCAGCAAGGGCAAGTCACAGACATCGGTGATGCGGCGCACGTCGATCAGCACGTCTTCGAGCGTGTTGATGCCCAAGTCCGGCAGGCCCAGCGAACCCGCGGCGACGCCGCCGCCGGACAGGTAGATCGCGCGATAACCGGCGCGCTTGGCCAGCAGCGCATGATTGGCGTTGATCGCACCGATGACCTGCAACGGCGATTCTTCGGCGAGCGCGGCGCGGAACTTCGCGCCAGCGGACAGTAGCGTCATCTTGGAACTCCGGATGGCCCGGGCGGGGCGATCCGGCATTTTAACCCGCCTCGCCGACCCGCCGATGACGGCCCCGTACAGTCGCCCGGGCCGCGGCCCGCGACAGCGGTCCCAGACCGGCGCTCAGGGGCTTCAGCCGAGCTTCGGCTCCGGCCGGTCGTGGTGGCCGTGGCCTTCGCTCTTGCGCACCACCACTTCGACCGAGTCGAGCCCTTCGACCTGGTAGCGCCCTTCCTGAGTGCGCAGGCAGGCCACCAGATTGCGCAAAGTCGCCTCGTTCAGGCGCAGATGCAGGGCCTCGTCGGCGACTTGCGCGCTGTTGCGCGGCGCCGGTTCGAACACGATCCGCGCGGTGGGACCGATCAGGCTGAAGGGCTTTCCGAACGGCAGGCGCAGCGGCAACAAGGCGAGCAACTCGCCGACCTGGCGCGAGTCCAGGGAGATTTCGGTGATCGGCCGGCGCAGCAGGCGCTTTTGCTGGCGCCACTCCAGTTGCTCGGTATAGACCATCGCCGAACTGGAGCCTTCGTGGAGGGAGCCTTCATGCAGGCGCTCGGCGATCTGCACGTCGTCGAGCAGGGATTCGCGATCGAGCTCGGTCACCCACAGCGGCAGGTAATCGAGAAAGACCTCCAGCACCCGCAGGGTCGACCAACGCTTGAGCGCGAACTCTTCTTCGTTGGTGATGCCGACGGCCTGCAGGAACTCGACCCGGCCGTTCTCCGTCTCGATCGCCGGCAACTCGGGATCGGGCGCGAACGCCACCGCCTGGATGCGGGTGGTGGTGTCGGCGGCGATCGGGCCGTTGGCGTTGAGGTAGTGCCCGGCGTGGAACGCGTTGCCGCTCTCGAAGACGTAGCGGGCGAGGTTCTGCAGGAAATCCGGCACCCAGGCCGGCGGGGTTTCGGCGTCGCCCGGGTTGGCCAGGCGGAAGGTCAGCTCGAAACCGAAACCGCTGACCTGCGGATCGTCGGAGGCCTTGCGATACAGCTCGCTGAAACCGTAGGTGATGAAGTGCCAGTGCGGCACCGGGGTGATGCGTTTGTAGGCGCGGATGCCCGCCAAGGGTTCGCTGCCGTCGTCGACCGAGGGACCGTAGTGCTTGGGCTCCTGACGCAGATACAACCGGGTCAAGGCCCGGTCGATCGCATCCCAACCTGGCGCGCTGTCCTGTAGTGCATCCATTACGCGTTCTGCCTCGCTTTTGGCGATGAGAGCGGACGTACCCGCACACTGGGGCCGATGCTAACGCGACTGCGGAAAAAGTTCTGTCAACAAGCCTATCGCCATCCTCCCCGGCTCTCAACAGTCTGCCCTCGACAGCCGGCCCTCAACCGCCGGCGTCGGCCCCGCGCGCCAGGGCGCGGCGGACCTCGTCGAGCGCGGCCGGGTCGTCGAGGGTCGACAGGTCGCCGGGGTCGCGGCTTTCGGCCAAGGCCTGGATCGAGCGCCGCAGCAACTTGCCCGAACGCGTCTTGGGCAAGGCATTGACCACGTACACCCGCGCCGGCCGCGCGACCGCACCGAGCTGCTCCACCACGCAGCGCTGCATGCCGGCCGCCGCCCCGGCCGGGTCCTGGTCGGCGGACTGCTTGAGGGTCGCGAACACCACCGGCACCTGCCCCTTGAGCTCGTCGTGCACGCCGATCACCGCGGCCTCGGCGACGCTGGCATGGCTGGCGACGGACTCCTCGATCTCGCGCGTGCCGAGGCGATGGCCGGCGACGTTGATCACGTCGTCTGTGCGGCCGAGGATGAAGGTGTAGCCGTCCTCGTCGTGGATCGCCCAGTCCAGCGAGCTGTACAACAGCTCCTTGAAGTGGCTGAAGTAACTCGACAGGAAGCGCGCGTCGTCGTTCCAGACCGTGGTCATGCAACCCGGCGGCAGCGGCGGCACGATCACCAGCACGCCCTTCTCGCGCGGGCCTACGTCGGCGCCGGTGGCCTCGTCGATCACCCGCAGGTGATAGCCCGGCGTCGGCAGCCCGGGCGAACCGAACTTGACCGGTTGCAGGTCCAGGCCGGGCATCAAGGACAGCACCGGCCACCCGGTTTCGGTCTGCCAGTAGTTGTCGATGATGGTCTTGCCGATGCCGTCGGTGATCCAATGCGCGGTCGGCTCGTCGAGCGGTTCGCCGGCGAGGAACAGCCATTGCAGTTTCGACAGGTCGTGTTTCTTCAGCCACGACGCGTCCTGCTTCTTCAGCACGCGGATGCCGGTCGGCGAAGAGAACATGGTGCGCACGCCGTACTGCTCGCAGATGCGCCACCAGATGCCCGGGTCCGGATTCGTCGGCAGGCCTTCGTACAGCACCGAAGTCGCGCCGGCGATCAGCGGACCGTAGACGTTGTAGGAATGGCCGACCGCCCAACCGACGTCGGAGGTGGAGAACATCACCTGCCCGGCGCGGATGTCGTAGATCGACCACATCGACAAGGCCAACGCGACCGCGTAGCCGCCGACGTCGCGCTGCACGCCCTTGGGCTTGCCGGTGGTGCCGGAGGTGTAGAGCAGATAGCTGGGCTCGTTGGATTCGAGCCATTCGACCTCGACCTGGGCGCCGTCGTGGAGGGCGCGCAGGGCGGCATAGTCGACATCGCGCCCGGCAACCAGCGTCAGCGCCGGATCGAGGCCGCGGCTGACGACCAGCACCCGCGGCGGCGGCGACTGCGCTTCGGCGCAGGCGGCGTCGACCAGCGGTTTGTAAGGAATAACCTTACCGCCGCGCATGCCGGCGTCGGCACAGATCAACAGCTTGGGCGTGGCATCGTCGATGCGCAGGGCCAGGTTGTGCGCGGCGAAGCCGCCGAACACCACCGAATGCACCGCGCCGATGCGCGCGCAAGCGAGCATGGCGAACACCGCCTCGGCCATGTTCGGCATGTAGATCACCACGCGGTCGCCGCGCCCCACATCGAGCGACTTCAGGATCGCCGCGAAGGTATTCACTTCGCGATGCAATTCGGCGTAGCTGACCTCGCGCGTCAATCCGGTTTCACTGGAGATCGCGATCAGCGCGGCCTGCTCGCCGCGCGCCTGCAGGTGGCGGTCGACCGCGTTGTAGCAAAGATTGGTTTCGCCGCCGGCGAACCAGCGCCGGAACGGCGGCCGCGAATAGTCGAGGACCTGTTGCGGCGGCTTGTGCCAATGGATCGCCTGCGCCTGCTCGGCCCAGAACGCCTCGGGCTGCTCGATCGAGCGGCGATGGAACGCTTGATAGGACTCGACCTCGTCACGCATGCGGCTGCCTCGTGCGACCTTGGGGGCTACCGCTCGCAGGCTAGACCAAGCGACGGGCGGGCGGCGTTACGACCATGGTCTAGAGGGGTGTGGGTGGGGTGTGAATGGGGACCTGGCGGCCTAGTCGGAGGCTTGCTCCAGGAGTCGCTGCCCTGCCCTTGCTGCGGTCAGCCATTGCTGTGGCTTTGGCTGTGGCTGTGGCTGTGGCTTTGGCTGTGGCTTTGGCTTTGGCTTTGGCTTTGGCTTTGGCTTTGGCTGTGCGCAGCCTAAGACTTGCGAAGGCAATGGAAGACCCGGAGGGCGGCCTGCATGGATGCAGGCCGTTTTTCATCGGGACATGGATGTCCCGTATGAAAAATCCCTGCGTCGGCATCGCTCGTGCGGGCCTGTGATTCAAAGAGAAAGCGTTTTTCTTTGGTTACTTTCTTTTGTCGCTTTTGACAAAAGAAAGTTACCCGCCGCTTTAGTGGCGGAAGCTTTAGGCGTTTGATCTGGATTTTGATCTTGATCTCGCGGGAGCGAAACGCCGCAAGACCGTCGCAGCGCGGTCGCGGCTCGCGCCGCTCCTACCCTGACAGGCTGCGGCTGGCATCGGCGCGATATTGAGAGGTTACGGTCGCGGCTCACGCCGCTCCTACAGGAGAAGGATTCGCGATGCTCCCTTCTTCGAGCAAGTGCAAAGCTTTCGCCCGCAAGCGGGCGAGTTACTTTCTTTTGTCATAAGCAACAAAAGTCCGACTGGATTCCCTTCGGTCAAAGGTAACCAAAGAAGTTGCTTTTCTTTGAATCACAAGCCCGCACGAGCGGTGCATCCGCAGGGATTTTTCATACGGGACATCCCTGTCCCGATAAAAAACGGCGCGCATCCCTGCGCGCCGCCCTCCGGGTCTTCGACGGCCTTCGCTAGTCCTAGGCTACGCACAGCCAAAGCTACACAACTAGAGCTAGAGCCCAAGCCGAGCAAAAGCAAAAACAAAGCCAAGCCGATCAGAATCGGGCGTCGATGGTCAGAAACACCTGCCGCGGTGCGTTGGCATGGAAGGCGAAAGTCTTGCCCTGCGGATCGGACGCGCTGAACGCGGTCAGATTGCTCGCGGTGCGTTTGTCGGTGAGGTTGCTGCCATTGAGCGCGACCGACCACTGCCGGAACGGGCCCATCGCGCCGAAGGTGTAGCGGGCCGAGGCGTCGAAGGTGGTCGAGCCGCCGAAGCCGTTGTCGTTGGTGTAGGTGTAGTAGCGCTTGCCGGTGTACTTGCCGCTCAGGCTCAGCAGCCAGGGGCCGCTGCGGTAGCTGAGTTCGCTCGACAGCATTTTGTCGGGCACGTCGACCACGCGTTTGTCGCGGGTCTGGATCTCGCGGCCGCTGTCGATGTAGTTATCCTGGTAGGTCGACTTGTTCCACGACAAGGCGTTGTACCACTGGAACTGTTCGCTCGGCTTCCAGATGAAGACCAGCTCGCTGCCGACGCTGTCGACCGAGCCGACGTTGAAGAACTTGGTGATGCACTCCGGCCGGGTGCCGGCTTCGATGCTCGAGCAGGGGTTCAGCGACAGCAGGCGGTTGTCGAAACGCACCGCGTACAGGCTCAACGAGGCCTGGTAGGTCTCGCCGACGCGGCGGTAGCCGGCTTCGATGGTGCGCGACTCCTCGGGGTCGAGGCTGTCCTTCTGCGCATCGAACGCGGCCTGGTTGATCGCCAGCGGGCCGCCGGCGCCGCCGCCGACGAAGGCCGCGACGTTGCGCGTATAGGCCGCAAACAGCTCCTGGCCTTCGCCGAGCTTGTAGCCGATGCCGAACTGCGGCAGGAAGCTCTTGTCGGTCTTGAGGCGGCCGGTGGCGTTCGGCACTTCCATGGTCGACGGCGCCACCTGGCGGGCGCGCATGTCGACCTGGGTGCTCTTGGCGCCGATGTCGAGGGTCATGCGCCCGTCGAGCAGGCTGATGGTGTCCTGCAGATAGGCTTGGCGCGTATTGATGCGGTATTTCTGGAAGAACAGGCGGCGATCCGGGTCGCGCAAGTAGCGGTCGTCGTTGACCGGGCCTTCGATGAAATAGAAGTTGCGCTGCACGTCGTGGTGGTTGCTCTCGTACCAGAAGCCGCCTTCGATGCGGTGGTTGCCGATCTCCCAGTTCAACGAGGCCATCGCGCCGTAGCGGTTGATGCCGTAGTTGGTGCTGCGGATCGAGATCGGGATCGCCTTGGAGGTGTTCGGGTAGGAGTAATTGCCCGGCGACCACCAGTGCCCCTGGCCGCGGTTGTCGTGGTAGTAGGCCTGCGACTTCAGCTGCACGCCTTCGCCGAGGTTGAACTCGCCGGCGATCGCGGCAAGGTGGTCGGTGCGCAAGGCACGGCTGGCGTAGTAGGCGTCGTCGATGCTGTTGGCCGGGCCGCTGAAGGCGCAGCGCTTGTCGCCGGCCAGATGCTGGCGCGCCGGCCACGGGCGCGGCGCGCAATAGGCCGCGGCGAGGGCGCGTTGCCAATCGGGCTTGTACAGGTTCCAGTCCCAACCGGCGCCACGCGCGAGCAGGCCCTTGGACAGATAGGCGAAGTTGGCCTGGCTGGTCTCGGCGCTGGCGAGGTAAGCGCTGATGCGGTGGCCGTCGCCGAAGTTGTAGACGGCCTTGAGGTTGACCTGGTTCTGGTCTTGGTTGTCGCCCGGCGCCGACCACATGTCGGCGCTGAGGATCGAGCCGGACAGATACATCGAGAAGCCGCCGTGATCGCCGGTGTCCAGGCGCGCATAGGTGCGGCGGGTCTTGTCGCTGCCGAAGGTCTGGGCCAGGCGCAGGCCGAATTCGGCCTCCGGGTCGGACGAGAAATACTGCAGGGTGCCGCCGAGGTTGCTGGTCGAGGCGGTGCCGAGCGAACCCACGCCGGCGGCGAGTTCGGCGCCGGCGAGGTTTTCGCCGATCAGGGCGCGGCTGATGCCCAGGCCGTTGTAGTTACCGTAGCTGTTGTCGCCGAGCGGGATGCCGTCGAGCGTGTAGCCCAACAGGCGCTGGTTGAAGCCGCGCAGGCTGATGGTCTGGGATTCCTCGTTGGCGCCGTAGACGTCGTTGGACTGCACCGAGATGCCGGGCAGCTTGTTGAGGATCTTCTGTGCGCTGGTGCCCGGGGCCGGCAGCTCCAGGTCGGCGCGCTTGATGCGCTGGACCTGGCGGGTCTCGCCCATGCCGATCACCGACACCGCATCGAGCGTGGTCGCGTCGCTGCCGGCGGCGGCATCGGCCGCAGAGTCGAGGGCACCGGTCTCGAGCTCGGCGGCCTGTGCCGGAAGCATCGCCAGCGCCGACCAGATCGCCAGCGCCAGGGTCGGCGTTGCGTGGGCTCGTTTCATTCGCACATCTCCAAAGGGGCATCGATCACAGCCGGCAAGGATGGCGGTCGCAGATGACGCGCAGATGGCGAGGCTGCGCCCGCGACGCCGCTGCGAGGCGCGAGTGCGGCCGCGCCGCGACGCCGATTGCCGATGGCGCGGTCCGCGGATTCATCGACCGCCGTCACGGCGCCGAAGCCCCTCGCCGCCGTCGATCCGCACACGCCGAATGCGGCGGAGCGCCTGCATTTCCGGCCTTCGGCGCGGCCTCGGCCGGCCCTAACCCTAAGGTGCTATTGGTCGCGGCCGGCCGCGCGCCCACCATCGGCAGCGGGCGCAGGGACGTGCCGCCGTCGTGCCATGGCCGTTCCGCGATGCCTCCGCATCGAACGATCCGGCGCCGTCCCTACCCAACCAGGAGCCGCCGTGAGCGCCACCACCGCCGACACCTTCCTTGCCAGCGCACCGGCCATGAGCCCCAGCCAGCGCCTGAAGTCGATCTTCTCCGGGTCGATCGGCAACCTGGTCGAGTACTACGACTGGTACGTCTACAGCGCGTTCTCGCTGTACTTCGCCCACGTGTTCTTCCCCAAGGGCGACCCTATCTCGCAAGCGCTCAATGCCGCGGCGATCTTCGCCGTGGGCTTCCTGATGCGCCCGCTCGGCGGTTGGGTGTTCGGCCGTTACGCCGACCGCCGCGGCCGCAAGGCGGCGCTGATGCTGTCGGTGCTGATGATGTGCACCGGCTCGCTGATCATCACCTTCACCCCGGGCTACGAGACCCTCGGCATCTTCGCGCCGATCCTGTTGGTGTTCGCGCGCCTGCTGCAGGGCCTCAGCGTCGGCGGCGAATACGGCAGCTCGGCGACCTACCTCAGCGAGATGTCCTCGCGCGAGAACCGCGGCTTCTGGTCGAGCTTCCTCTACGTCACCCTGATCATGGGCCAGTTGCTCGCCCTGATGGTGCTGATCGTGTTGCAGCAATTCGTGCTCGACGACGAGCAGCTGAAGTCCTGGGGCTGGCGCATACCGTTCGCGATCGGCGCCCTGGCCGCGGTGATCGCCCTGTACCTGCGCCGCAACATGCAGGAGACCGAATCCTTCACCAAGCTCAAGGCCAGCGACACGCCGCAGCGCAAGGAAGGTTCGCTGCGCACCCTGATGCAGCACCCGCGCGCGGTATTGACGGTGATCGGCCTGACCATGGGCGGCACCCTGGCGTTCTACACCTACACCAACTACATGCTGAAGTTCCTCACCATCAGCACCGGCTTCGACAAGGAGACCGCGTCGTTGATCAACGCCGCGACCCTGTTCGTCTACATGCTGATGCAGCCGCTGGTCGGCGCACTGTCGGACCGCATCGGCCGACGCCCGCTGCTGATCGCCTTCGGCGTGCTCGGCACGGTGTTGACGGTGCCGGTGATGCACCTGATCCAGGACGCGCAGACGCCGATGCAGGCGTTCTGGCTGATCATGATCCTGCTCAGCGCGGTCAGCGGCTACACCGCGATCAACGCGGTGGTGAAGGCCGAACTGTTCCCGGTCGAGATCCGCGCGCTCGGCGTCGGCCTGCCCTACGCGCTCACCGTCGCCCTGTTCGGCGGCACCGCCGAACCGGTGGCACTGTGGTTCAAGAAGATCGGCATGGAGACCGGCTTCTTCTGGTACGTCAGCGCCTGCATCGCCTGCTCGCTGCTGGTCTACACCCTGATGCCCGACACCCGCAAGCATTCGCACATCGACCGCGACTGAGCGCCAACGCTCCACTCACTGCTCGTTCCTCTCCACTCGTTCCTCGCCTGAGTACCCGCCATGAAAAAGTCCGGCTCGCGTTTCTACCTCTGGGTGCTCGGCGCCATTCTCCTGGGCGGCGTGGTCGGCCACTTCTTCCCGGACTTCGCGGTCAAGCTCAAACCACTCGGCGATGGCTTCATCTCGCTGATCAAGATGCTGATCGCGCCGATCATCTTCCTGACCGTGGTGCTCGGCATCGCCGGCGTCTCCGACGTCAAGAAGGTCGGCCGCGTCGGCGTGAAGGCCATCCTCTATTTCGAGGTCGTCTCGACGATCGCTTTGGTGATCGGCCTGATCGTGGTCAACACGCTCAAGCCCGGCGCCGGCTTCAACGCCGATCCGGCCACCCTGGATGCGAGCGCGGTCGAGAAATACGCCGCCGCGGCCAAGGACCAGAGCACGGTCGAGTTCCTCCTGCACATCATTCCCAAGACCTTCACCGATGCCTTTACCGGCAACGGCGACCTGTTGCAGGTGCTGCTGCTCGCGGTGCTGTTCGGCTTCGCCCTGCTGCACATCGGCAAGACCGGCGAGAAAATCGTCGATCTGTTCGAGTCGGTGTCGAAGGTGTTCTTCGGCATGATGAGCATGATCATGAAGCTGGCCCCGATCGGCGCCGGCGCGGCGATGGCCTTCACCATCGGCAAGTACGGCGTCGACTCGCTGGGCCCGCTGGCGCGCCTGATGGGCAGCTTCTACCTGACCTGCGCGGTGTTCATCCTGGTCGTGCTCGGCACCATCGCCTACTTCACCGGCTTCAGCATCCTGCGCTTCATCCGCTACATCCGCGACGAACTGCTGCTGGTGCTCGGCACCTCGTCGTCGGAGTCGGCACTGGTACCGCTGATGCGCAAGCTCGAACGCCTGGGTTGTTCCAAGCCGGTGGTCGGCCTGGTGGTGCCGAGCGGATATTCCTTCAACCTCGACGGCACCAACATCTACCTGACGATGGCGACGATCTTCATCGCCCAGGCGCTGAACGTCGACCTGACCCTGACCCAGGAACTGACCCTGCTCGCGGTGGCGATGCTGACCTCGAAGGGCGCCTCCGGCGTCACCGGCGCCGGCTTCATCACCCTCGCCGCGACCCTGACCGTGGTGCCGGCGGTGCCGGTCGCGGGTCTGGCGCTGATCCTCGGCATCGACCGCTTCATGAGCGAGGCGCGCGCTTTGACCAACTTCATCGGCAACGGCGTCGCCACCATCGTGGTGGCGCGCTGGGAGAACGAGCTCGATCGCGACAAACTCAACCATGAGCTGCTCAACCCGCCGAGCGCGGTCGAACTCGACGCCGCCCTGCCCTCGGACACGCACGCGCCGCTGGCCGACAAGATCGCCTGAGCCCTCCGTAACGCCCGCTTAGCGACACCCCCTCCCTTAGCCATCGCCGCAGCCGGACGCATCGCGTCCGGCACGGCACGCTGCTGCCAGGACGGCTGCTGCACGACCCTGGAGCCCGCCCGATGCCGCGTCCCGATCGTCTCGCCCTCGCCTTGTCCGCCGTGTTGTTGTCGTCCGCCTCGTGCATCGCCCAGGCCGCCGGCTTCGACGATTGGCCTACCAAGTACAGCTTCGGCAACGGCACCGAGTTGTCGACCACCGGCAATTTCGCCTACGACGTGGTCGACTTTTCCGGCGACCGCGGCTACGGCACCGCGGCGACCGCGCTCGGCGACGACGGCCACTACCGTCGCCGCGAATTCGGCATCGGCCTGAAGAAAAAAGATGTCTACGATTTCACCGCGGTCATGGATTTCGAGTCCAAGCTCTGGCTCGACGTCGCCCTGCGCCTGGAAACCAAGGCGCTGTTCGGCGCCGACTACGGCAAGCTACGGGTCGGCTATTTCAAGACCCCGGTCAGCATGGAAAGCGTCGCGGCCTCGCGCACGGGCAGCATGATGGAACTGTCGGCGGCCTCGCAGGCGATGTTCCAGGGCCGCCGCACCGGCGTGGAGTGGTCGCTGGAACGGCCGCGCTATGCCGTGAGCACGGCCTACTTCTTCGGTCACGACCTGCAGGGCGACAACCCCGGCACCACCGCCGCGGCGCGCGCGGTGTGGACGCCGGTCAAGGACAAGAACCGCGTCGTGCATCTGGGCCTGACCGGCTCGGTCGAGAACCCGCACGGCTTCCGCGACGGACGCGGCGCCTACTTCGGCCCGTCGGCGCGGTTCCGTGCGCGACCGGAGAATGGACTGACGCCGGTGCGCCTGGTCGACTCGGGCAGCCTGCGCAACACCGACCGCATCGTGCGCAACGGCCTGGAAGCGCTGTGGATCGACGGCCCCTGGTCGGTGCAGGCCGAGTACCTGCGCGCCAGCGCCGAACGCGAAAACGGCGCGCGCGATTTCACCGCCCACGGTTATTACGTGACCGGCAGTTGGGTGCTGACCGGCGAATCCCGCCCCTACAGCAACAACAACGTCGCCAACATCAAACCGGCGCACGGCTATGGCGCGGTGGAACTGCTCGCGCGTTACGGCGAACTCGACCTCGACGACGGCGGCATCGCCGGCGGCCGCCAGCGCGACCTGACCCTCGGCGTGAACTGGTACCTGACCACGCACTTCAAGTTCCAGGCCAATTACGTGCGCATGTCGGCCGACAAGGGTGTGTTGTCGGCCGACCCCGATGTGCTGGAGCTGCGGGCGCAGGTGCATTTTTGAGTCTCGTCTGACGATCGTCGCGCAGTAGTTGCTTTGACGCGGTCGCGGCTCGCGCCGCTCCTACCCCTTAAGAGCGCGCCGCTTTGGGTAGGAGCGACGTCCTACTGGATTTGCTCCGGTCACCAGTCGCGACCGCGAACCCTCGACACCCGGCGCCACTGCGGCCCTCGGCCCAAACCGGTTAGTCTTGCACCGAGGCCTCAACGAGCCCCGCCCCCGTGATTCCCCGCCCCCGCCAGCTCAAGACCGCGCTCTGGATCGCCGCGATCCTGGCCGTGCTGTTGCTGGCGATGCTGATCGCGGGGCGCGTGGCCTATACCCGGGCGCTGCAACGCCAGGCCGCCGAGGCGCGGGTCCTGCTCGATCAACGCGCCCAGGTCATCGAACAGCACATCGACCGCTACCGGATCATGCCGGCGGTGCTGTCGCTCGATCCGCAACTGCGCGCCACCCTCGCCAACCCGGACGACAAGCTGCAACGCCAGCGCGCCAACGAACGTCTGGTCCAGCTCAATTTCGCCAACCGCACCAGCACCCTGACCCTGATCGACGGCAACGGCATCGGCATCGCCGCGAGCAACTGGGCGGGATCGAACAGCAACGTCGGCCACTCCTATGCCTTCCGCCCTTATTTCCAGCAGGCGATGACCGAAGGCACCGGCGAGTTCTATGCGATCGGCGTGACCACCCACGTGCCCGGCCATTTCATCGCCCGCGCCATCCACGACGAACGCGGCGGCGCGGTCGGCGCGGTCGCGGTCAAGGTCGAACTCGAAGACATCCGTTCGGACTGGAGCGAGCGCGGCGACCTGGTCTTGCTCAGCGACGCTAACGCCGTGGTGTTCCTGAGTGCGACGCCGCAGTGGCGCTACCGCATGCTGGAGCCGCCGACACCGGCGCAACGCCGCGAACTGCAACTGACCCGCCAATACCAAGGACAGCCCTTGCGCCTGGCCTCGATCCGGCTCGAACGCGACATCGGCGGCGGCGCGCGCGTGGTGCGCCTGCGCGACCCGGCGATGCGCGAGCCGATGCTGTGGCAATCGCTGCACCTGCCGCGCGAAAACTGGACCCTGCACCTGCTGCGCGACACCACGCCGAGCCTGCGCACCGCCTGGATCGCGCGCGCGGTCGCCGCCGGCGGCTGGTTGCTGCTGGTCTCGCTGGCCCTGCTGATCCTGCAGCGTCACCGCATCGCGACGCTACGCCTGCGCAGCCGGCAGGAACTGGAAAAGATGGTCGAGCACCACGCCGAAGCCTTGCGCACGGCGCAGGACGGCGTGGTCCAGGCCGCGCGCCAGGCCAGCCTCGGCGAAGGCCACAGCCTGGAGCATCTGCCGCAGGGCGTCAGCGTGGTCGATTCGCAACTGCGCCTGGTCGCCTGGAACCAGCGTTACGCCGAGTTGTTCCGCTACCCGCCCGAGCTGCTGCAGGTCGGGCGGCCGATCGAGGACCTGATCCGCTACAACGCCCGCCGCGGCCTGCTCGGCAGCGATCCCGAAGAGGCGATCCGCCGCCGCCTCGATCACCTGCAACGCGGCCAGCCGTACCTGCACGAACGCGAGCGCCCCGACGGCACCGTCATCGAGATCCGCGGCAACCCGATGCCGGACGGCGGCTTCGTCACCAGCTACGCCGACATCACCGCCTACAAACAGGCCGCGCGCGATCTGCGTACGCTCGCCGATAGCCTCGAACGCGGCATCGAACAACGCACCAGCGACCTGCAGACCGCCAAGGGCGAGGCCGAACGCGCCAACCGCTCCAAGACCCGCTTCGTCGCCGCGGCCGTGCACGACTTGTTGCAGCCCTTGAACGCGGCGCGCATGTATTTGTCGTCGCTGCGCCGGCGCGTCGACGCCGAAGGCCGCGACCTCACCGACCACATCGAGGCCGCGCTGGCGGCGCAGGACGACATCCTGTCGAGCCTGCTCGACATCTCGCGCCTGGAATCGGGCGCGCTCGAAGTGCGCCGCGCCGCCCTGCCCTTGGCGCGCGTGTTCGCCACCATCGACAGCCAGTTCCGCATCCTGGCCGAGTCGCGCGGCTTGCGCCTGCACTGCATCGCATCCAGCGCCGTGGTCGACAGCGATGAAATTCTGCTGCGCCGGATCGTACAGAACTTCCTCTCCAACGCCCTGCAGTTCACCCCGCGCGAGGGCCGCATCGTGCTCGGCGCGCGACGCTTGCGCGACGGCGTGCGCATCGAAGTCTGGGACACCGGCCCCGGCATTCCCGCCAACAAACTCGAACTGATTTTCGAGGAGTTCCAGCGCCTCGACCTCGGCGTCGAAGCGCCCGCGCGCGGCGCCGGGCTCGGTCTGGCGATCGTACGTCGCGTCGCCCAACTGCTCGACCACCGCATCGCGGTGCGTTCGTGGCCCGGCCGCGGCAGCGTGTTCTCGGTGGAAGTGCCGTATGCGGCCACCCAAGCCGAACCGGCTGCGGCCGCCGCTTCGGACCAAGCCCACGACAGCGATGCCGTATCCGATTTCGACCCGTTGTTGCGCGGCCGCCGCGTGTGGGTGGTCGACGACGATCTGCATTCTCGACACGCCGCGCAACGGCTGCTCAGCGATTGGGGCTGCTGCGTCGACACCGCCGCCGACGCGGCCGGCGCCCTGCACATGGCCGCGTCGCGGGCCATGCCCGAGCTGTTGCTGCTCGATTATCGCCTGGGCGAAAGCACCGGCTTCGAGCTGGCCCTCCAACTCGAAGCCGAGTGGGAGCGCATGCCGCCGGTGGTGCTGATGTCGGCCGACGCCGACCCCACTCTGCGCCCGCGCGCCGCCGAACGCGGCTGGAGCTTCCTGCCCAAACCGCTCAAACCGGCCGCACTGCGCGCACTGTCGATGCGCTTGTTGGCACGCGGTGCGGTTGAAGGATAGGGATCGAGTGTTCGGAGCGAGCCTTAGGCAGAGACAAGGCACTGCGCGGCTTTGCTTGAGCGTTCGCCGTAAAGCCAAAGCAAATCCCCCCTGCCCCCTTTTTCAAAGGGGGGAACTGCACGGCCACCTTGTCGCGTTGTCGGCCGTGCAAGATCCCAGCTCGTAACGAGGTTGCCGACCGGAATAATCGCCCCCTTTGACAAAGGGGGCTGCGGCCTGCGCGGCTACGAAGCCTGAGTTCGACTCAATGGCGCGGGGGATTTGCTTGAGCGCTCACTGCAAAGCCGCCTGCTTCCCTTACCCTTTTGCAAAGGGGAGAACCGCACACGGGTGCCGGCGTCCTCTTCCGTTACTGCGCCGTCGAGCCGTGCAAGTCCGCGCCTTCGTCTTCCAGCGACAGGCCCTTCACCAGCACCGCCGCCTGGGTGCGCGAGTGGCAGCCGAGTTTGCGCAGGATCGCGGTGACGTGGATCTTCACCGTGTTTTCGGCCAGCGACAGTTCGTAGGCGATCTGTTTGTTGAGCAGGCCATCGGCGAGACGCATCAAGACGCGCAGTTGCTGCGGCGTCAGCAGGGCAAGACGGTCGGCGAGTTGCGCATCGTGTTCGTCGCGTTCGGCCTTCTGCGCCGGAAACCAGACATCGCCGGCCAGCACCGCCTTGACCGCTTCGCCGAGCACCGTGGTCGGCGCCGACTTGGGTACGAAGGCGGCGGCGCCGAACTGCTGGGCACGACGGATCGTACGCGGGTGTTCGTTGGAGGAAATGATCACCACCGGCAACTCGGGCCGCTCGCCGCGTGCGTATACCAGCGAGGAGAAACCCATCGCGCCGGGCATCATCAGGTCGAGCATGGCGAGGTCGAACTCCTCGCCGCTGGCGATGGCCGCTTCGAGCGCGCTCTGGCTCGACACCTCGACGATACTGGCGCCCGGCGCGATCTCGCCGAGCGCATAACGCAGCGCCGCCCGGAACATCGGGTGGTCGTCGGCAATCAACAGGCGCAGGGTCTCGCTCATCGGACTGGGGTCCCCTCGGACTTCGGAGCGGGATCGATGCTACACGCTCGCGGCCGGTTCGGCGGCAGAGGGCTCGCCCCCTTTCGACCAAGGGGAAAACGCCTGGGGCGCTGCGCAATGGGCCGACGACGCGAGCCGCCATCGCGATGCGTCGGCGAAACACGGGGCGATCGCCGCGGAGAGGGATCGGGGCATCCGGCAATCCAGCCCCCAAACGAAAACGGGGCGGCCAAGGCCGCCCCGTTCATGCATCGCGATCGCGCGGCGATCAGCCCAGCAGGTGGGCCACGCCGGCGCGCTCTTCTTCGAGCTCGGCCAGGGTCTTGTCCATGCGCTCGCGGCTGAAGGCGTCGATTTCGAGGCCTTCCACGCGGGTGTATTCGCCGTTCGCGGTGATCACCGGCACGCCGTACATCACGCCTTCCGGGATGCCGTAGCTGCCGTCGGACGGCACGCCCATGGTCACCCACTTGCCGTTGCTGCCGAGCACCCAGTCGCGGATGTGGTCGATCGCGGCGTTGGCCGCCGAGGCCGCCGAGGACAGGCCGCGCGCTTCGATGATCGCCGCGCCGCGCTTGCCGACGGTCGGGATGAAGCTGTCGGCGTTCCAGGCGGCGTCGTTGATCTTGTCCTTCAGCGACACGCCGCCGGCCTTGGCGAAGCGGTAGTCCGGGTACATGGTCGGGCTGTGGTTGCCCCACACGATCAGGCTGTCGATGTCGCCCACGGCGACGCCGGCCTTGGCGGCGAGCTGGCTCAGCGCGCGGTTGTGGTCCAGGCGCAACATGGCGGTGAAGTTCTTCGCCGGCAGGTCCGGAGCCGACTTCATCGCGATGTAGGCGTTGGTGTTGGCCGGGTTGCCGACCACCAGCACCTTGACGTCGCGCGAAGCGACCTTGTTCAGCGCCGCGCCCTGGGCGGTGAAGATCTTGGCGTTTTCCAGCAGCAGGTCCTTGCGCTCCATGCCCGGGCCGCGCGGACGCGCGCCGACCAGCAGGGCCACGTCGGCGTCCTTGAACGCGACTTCGGCGTCGTCGGTGCCGATCACGCCGGCCAACAGCGGAAACGCGCAGTCCTCGAGCTCCATGATCACGCCCTTCAGCGCGGCCTGAGCTTTTTCGAGCGGCAGTTCGAGCAACTGCAGGATGACGGGCTGGTCCTTGCCGAGCATTTCGCCGGAGGCGATGCGGAACAGCAGCGAGTAGCCGATCTGGCCGGCAGCACCGGTGACGGCAACGCGGACGGGGGTCTTCATCGGGGTGTTTCCTTCGCTAGTTGATCGATGGTGCGGGCGCGGGGGCCCGCCAAGGTGATCGTGAATGAGGATGCGAAAGCGCCTGGCGCTTTCAAATTCGATAGCTGCGCCAAGCGCTCCAGGCGCTTCAGAGTCGATAGCCCAGCGGTTTCAGCCGGTCCTTGATCTCGTCCATGTCGTAGCCGTAGACGATCTCCTGGCCGACGATGGTCACCGGCACGCCACGCGCGCCGACCGCGCTCATGGCGCGCTGGCCGGCGGGCGTGTCGATGTCGATGATGCTGTAGCGCACGTCGGCGAGTTCGAAATCCTTGCGCAGCTTTTCGCAGTAGCCGCACCACTCCGCGGCCAGCATCACGATGCGCTTGTCGCCGGTCTGGTGACGCGGGTCGTCGGGTTTCAGTTCGGCCTGGCGCGTGGCGAACCAGGCGGTATCGCCCTTGTAGGCCAGCGCATACGCGCCACCGGCCAGACCCAGGATCAGCAGGACGGTGAGTACGCGCATGCGAGGCTTTCCTTGGCTACGTCAGTGATGGGACTTCGCCGGGCTCAGACGAGCTCGGCGAAGAACTCCTGGAACCGCTGCAGGCCCGGAGCGAGCTGCGGCGTCGGGCAGGTGTAGCTGATGCGCAGCGCGCGCGGCTCGCCGAACGCCGAACCCGGCACGCAGGCGACGCCCTTGGTTTCCAGCAGCGCGCTGCAGAAATCCATGTCGTTGCCGATCTTCAGGCCGCTCGGCGCATGGGTCTTGCCGAAGGCGACGCTGATGTCCGGGAACACGTAGAACGCCCCCTGCGGACGCGGGCAAACCACGCCCGGAATGGCGTTCATCACTGCCATGACCTGATCGCGCTTGGCCTGGAACTCGGCGCATTTCTGCGTCGGCACGTCCTGCGGGCCCGACAGCGCGGCGACCGCGGCGGCGGTGACGACTTCCGGCACGTTGGTGATGTGGTTGGAGTTCATCGTGGTCACGGCCTGGGCGACCGATTCCGGTCCGGCCATGAAGCCCACGCGCCAACCCGGCATGCCGTAGGTCTTGGACAGCGAGTCGATGAAGATCACGCGGTCGCGCAGTTCCGGACGGGCATGGACGAAGTTGTGGTAGCCCAGGCCGTCGAACACCATGCGGTTGTAGATGTCGTCGGTGATGATCCAGGTGTCGGGATACTTCGCCACGACGTCGGCCAGCGCGTCGATTTCTTCCTTCCCGTAGACCATGCCGGTCGGGTTGGACGGGTTGTTGAACAAGAACACCTTCGGCTTCTTCGCCAGTGCGGCGTCGAGCTGGGCGGGGGTGAGCTTGTAGTCCTGCGAAGCCGGGCACGGCAGCAGGTCGATCTGGGCGTTGACGATCTCGGCGATGTCGAGATAGCTGGTCCAGTACGGGGTCGGGAACGCGATCGTGTCGCCTTCGTCGAGCAGCGCTTCGGCGATGTTGTAGATCACGTGCTTGGCGCCGATGCCGGTGGCGACGTTGACGCGGCCGTAGCCGGTCAGGCCGATCTTGCTCATGTGCTCGATGAAGGCATCCAGCAAGGCGTCGGCGCCGCGGTTGCTGCCGTACTGGCCGCTGTCTTTGGCCAGCGCATCGCGCACGGCGGCGTAGACATGGTCGCCGGGCAGAAAGTTGGGAACGCCGATCGAAAAGCTGATGATGTCGCGGCCTTCGGCTTTGAGCCGCTTGGCCTTTTCGGCAACCTGCATGATCGCGCTGGGCTTGGCGCGACCGATGCGCCGGGCGAGCTGGGGCATCGTCTTGAACCTCGTGGGGTGGTGTACGACGGAGCTGGTGCGGGAGAGGAGCGTGCGCGAGACGGCAGTGGCGGCGCGTCGGCGCGCCCGGCAGCTGAAGAACAATGCTCCGGAAACGCCTGCCGGAACCACTGGTTCGAGCCGCAAAATGGTAGCACAGCGTCGCCGCCGCGCCGGCTTCGATCAGGCCTGTTTACGCGCCCGGATCGGCGTCTTCGCCGCCGTTCGCGGTGCCCGATCGGCCGCGCCGCTTTGCCGGGGCGGCCGCTTCGGCGCGGCCCTGGCGCGGCCGCCGCGGCGGATGCCGGCGGCGGCGCTGCAGAAACGAAAAGACGGCCTTGCGGCCGTCTTTCGTGTCCTGCCTTGGCAGCGATGGCTGCGACGGTGGCCGCCGCAGCCCGCCAGGCCTCAGGCGCGGGCGTTCTCGTCGAGGACCTTGTTCCAGTCGGCCACGCGCTCGGCCTTGGCGGCCAGGGCGCCGGCGACGTCGCCTTCGATCTTGACCGACTTGATCTTGTCGCCCTGCTTGACCGCATCGACCACGTCCAGGCCTTCGAGGACCTTGCCGAACACGGTGTGCTTGCCGTCGAGCCAGTCGCAGACGATGTGGGTGATGAAGAACTGGCTGCCGTTGGTGCCCGGGCCGGCGTTCGCCATCGACAGCACGCCGCGCTGGTGGCCCAGGCCGTTACGGGTCTCGTCTTCGAAACGGTAGCCGGGGCCGCCGGTGCCGGTGCCCTGCGGGCAGCCGCCCTGGATCATGAAGTTCGGGATCACGCGGTGGAAGTTCAGGCCGTCGTAGAAGCCGCGCTGGGCCAGATTGACGAAGTTGGCGACGGTCAGCGGCGCCTTGTCGGCGGCGAGTTCGACGCGGATCGGGCCGCGGTCGGTGTCGAAAGTGGCGATCAGGCTCATACAGCGGACTCCAGATGGTGCGAGGGGATGGGACAACGGATGTTCGGCAGCCGACATGGCGGCGCCCGGGGCCATCCACAAGGGTACCCGATGGGCGATTCGGGCCGTCCCGCCATGAACCGCGCGCGGCCGCGCCGCGGCAGCCGGCGGCGCCTGGCTCAGCCTGGGGCGGTCCGTAGGGGGCGCGGGGAAAAAGGCGTCCGAGGCCTGCGCCCCGGGGTCTGCCCGGCCTGGACCGCCCTGCCCCGTTCATAAAACTGGCCCGCAGGCGAATAAATCCTCGCCCCGCAGGCACTTGCCATGTTTGCCCGCTATAATGATCGGCTTACTTCCTCAGCTATAGCGCCTTCCGGCGTCCAATCGCATGTCCATCGAACGCCTGCGCAATATCGCCATCGTCGCCCACGTCGACCATGGCAAGACCACCCTCGTCGACTGCCTGCTCAAGCAGTCGGGCACCCTGTCCGAACGCACGGTGCTGGCCGAGCGCGCGATGGACAGCAACGACCAGGAAAAGGAACGTGGCATCACGATCCTGGCCAAGAACACCGCCATCACCTGGCAGGGCAACCGCATCAACATCGTCGACACCCCAGGCCACGCCGACTTCGGCGGTGAGGTCGAGCGCGTGCTGTCGATGGTCGACTCGGTGCTGATCCTGGTCGACGCGATGGACGGCCCGATGCCGCAGACGCGCTTCGTCACCCAGAAGGCCTTCGCGATGGGCTTCAAGCCGATCGTGGTGGTCAACAAGATCGACCGTCCGGGCGCCCGTCCGGACTGGGTCATCGACCAGGTGTTCGACCTGTTCGACAAGCTCGGCGCCACCAACGAGCAACTCGACTTCCCGATCGTCTACGCCTCGGCGCTGCACGGCTACGCCAGCCTCGACGACTCCGCGCGCTCGGGCGACATGACCCCGCTGTACGAAGCGATCATGAAGCACGTGGCGCCGCCGCAGGTCGACCTCGACGGCCCGTTCCAGATGCGCATCAGCCAGCTGGACTACAGCAACTTCGTCGGTCTGATCGGCATCGGCCGCATCCAGCGCGGCAAGGTCCGCCGCAACATGCCGGTCAGCGTGATCGACCGTCACGGCAAGAAGCGCCAGGGCAAGGTCCTGCAGGTGCTCGGCTTCATGGGCCTTGAGCGTCTGGAGACCGAGGAAGCCGAGGCCGGCGATATCGTCGCCATCTCCGGCGTCGCCGAGCTGTCGATCTCCGACACCGTGTGCGCGCTCGACACCCCGGAAGCCCTGCCCGCCCTGACGGTGGACGAGCCGACCATCAGCATGACCTTCCAGGTGAACAATTCGCCGTTCGCCGGCAATAAAGAGCTCAGCGGCGGCAAGTTCCTGACCAGCCGCCAGCTGCGCGAGCGCCTGGAGCGCGAGACGCTGCACAACGTGGCGCTGAAGGTCGAGGAAGGTTCCGACCCGGACAAGTTCCTGGTCTCGGGCCGCGGCGAGCTGCACCTGTCGGTGCTGATCGAAAACATGCGCCGCGAAGGTTTCGAGCTGGCCGTGTCGCGCCCGGAAGTCATCATCAAGGAAATCGACGGCAAGCTGATGGAGCCGATCGAGCAGTTGGTGGTCGACATCGAAGAGCAGCACCAGGGCGGCGTCATGGAAAAGCTGGGCACCCGCAAGGCGCAGATGAAGAACATGGAGCCCGACGGCAAGGGTCGCGTACGCCTGGATTACATGATCCCGGCGCGTGGCCTGATCGGCTTCCAGAACGAGTTCCGCACCCTGACCCAGGGTTCGGGCCTGCTGTTCCACGTGTTCGACCATTACGGCCCGAAGGAACAGGGCGCGATCGCCAAGCGCATCAACGGCGTGATGATCGCGAATGCGCCGGGCGCCACCCCGGCCTACTCGCTGGGCCCGCTGCAGGAGCGCGGCCGCCTGTTCGCCGCCGAGGGCGACAACGTGTACGAGGGCCAGCTGATCGGTATCCACTCCAAGGACAACGATCTGACCGTCAACGCCATCAAGACCAAGCCGCTGACCAACATGCGCGCCTCGGGCAAGGACGATGCGATCCAGCTGAGCCCGGCGATCAAGTACACGCTGGAGCAGGCCCTGGACTTCATCGAGGACGACGAGCTGGTCGAAGTCACCCCGAAGGAAATCCGCCTGCGCAAGAAGTTCCTCACCGAAAGCGATCGCAAGCGCGCCTCGCGCGCGGCCTGATCGCTACGAGCGCCGCCTTGTCCGCAAGGCGGCATCGCCCCAACGCTCTCCCGCCCGCGGGAGAGGCTCGGGCCAAGGAACGCGCGCCGATGGCGCGCGTTTCGGTTTCTGCGGCCTATACCGGCACAGTCGACCGCCACGCTCGACGGCGCAGGCCGGGAACCCTGACGCACAACCGGGATCGAACGCCGCATGTCCATGCACGATCTGATCATGTCCGCTTCTATCCGGTCCGCCTCTATCCGGCCCGCCTCTATCCGGCTCGATTCCACCCGGTTCGACCCAAGCCCCTTCGATTCCTGCCGGTTCACTTCGAACCGACACGCACGGCCTGGCCTGCGATCCGCATCCGGCGCACTGCGATGACCTCGACCGCCCCCGATTACGACAGCGACCCCAAGGCCCATCCGGGCCTGCACCTGATCGCCGCGGTCGAAGCGATCAAGGGCCTGCTCGCCTTGTCGGCCGCGAGCGGGCTGGAACTGCTCGGCCCGGCGCCTTTG
Source organism: Lysobacter sp. 22409 (assembly GCF_052045105.1). NCBI lineage: Bacteria > Pseudomonadati > Pseudomonadota > Gammaproteobacteria > Lysobacterales > Lysobacteraceae > Lysobacter > Lysobacter sp. 22409. The sequence continues at coordinate 44,969 of NZ_JBQEOE010000032.1, forward strand.
CAGCGCTGGATCGAAGAACTCATCAAACGCTTCCATCTCGATCCCGAACACGGCTCGCTGGCCTGGCTCGCGCAGGCGATCAGCCCGCACTCGGTGCACCTGGCCGCCGGCGTCGTGCTCGCCTACGGCCTGTTGCATCTGCTCGAAGCGTGGGGCCTGTGGAAGGCGAAGGCCTGGGCCTCGTGGCTCGGCTGCATCGGCGCGGCCCTGTATCTGCCGTTCGATCTCTATGCCCTCTATCGCCATCCCGGCTGGCTGGCCATTGCAGTTCTCATAATCAACGTGATCGTGGTTTGGGTTCTCGGCCGCGACCTGTTCAAGCGCCGTCACTGAGGCCGGCCGTCGCAGTTCGGCGGCGACATCCGGGCGAGCCGGAACCTGCCGCACGCACCACGATCGGGCTCGAAATCACAGGCGCCGCCCACCCGGCGGGTGTATCGTTTTGAGGTCGCGGCCCCGGCCCGACCGCATGCCGCGGCCTCCGCATCCCGGCGTGCGCGATGCAAGGCCGTGCGGACGCGCGCAAGCCATCGCCCGCGGTTCCACCGTCCCGGCAAGGCCCCACTCCCCAACGCGAGGAACGTACATGAAGACCTGGTCCAAGCCTCAGATCCGCGAAATCTCGGTCGGCTGCGAAATCAATTCGTACTCCTCCGGCGACCTGTTCTGAATCATGCCCGCTTCCGCCGTCGCAACGCGCGCGAGTCGTAACGCTGGCCCGATGGCGACACGATGATGCATATCGTCGTGCTCGGTGCGGCGGCCGGAGGCGGTTACCCGCAGTGGAATTGCAACACCCCCGGCAGCCGGCGCGCCTGGCGCCAGGAGCCCGGCCATAAGCGCCGCAGCCAGGCCAGCATCGCGGTCAGCGCCGATGGCGAACGCTGGCTGCTGATCAACGCCTCGCCCGATTTCCGCCAGCAGGTGCTGGCCATTCCACGGCTGTGGCCGCAACGCGGCCTGCGCCATTCGCCGATCGAGGCGGTGCTGCTGACCAGCGGCGAGATCGACCACATCGCCGGCCTGCTGTCGATGCGCGAACGCCAGCGCTTCGACCTGTGGGCCAGTGCGCGCGTGCTGCAGTTGCTGCGCGACAACGCGATCTTCGATGCGCTCGATCCCGAGTACGTAACGCGCAAGCCGCTCACCCTCGATGCGCCGCTCGATATCGCCGGCCTCGACGCTCCGCTCGGCCTGCGCGTGACCGCGTTCAGCGTGCCCGGCAAAGTGCCCTTGTTCATGGAATCGCGCAGCGGCGGCGACCTCGCCGGCTCGGCCGAGGAAACCGTCGGCCTGGAAATTTCCGACGGCGCGCAACGCTGCTTCTATGTCCCCGGCTGCGCGGCGATGACGCCGGCCTTGCGCGAACGCCTGCGCGGCGCGGCCCTGGTGTTCTTCGACGGCACCCTATGGCGCGACGACGAGCTGATCCGCGCCGAAGTCGGCCGCAAGACCGGCGCGCGCATGGGCCACATGAACATCCTCGGCGAAGGCGAAGGCGACGCCGGCGGCACCCTCGCCGCGTTCGCCGACCTCGACGTGCAGCGCAAGCTGTTCATCCATCTCAACACCACCAACCCGGTGCTCGACGAGGCCTCGCCCGAACGCGCGCACGTCGCCGCGCACGGCTGGGAAGTCGCCGAGGACGGCATGGAGATCACGCTGTGATGGAGATCGGGCTGTGAACGCGCACGCCATCGAAACCGACCCGTCCGGGCCGCGCATCGCCGACGACGCGCTGCTGACGCCTGCGCAGCTCGAAGCGAGCCTGCGCGCGATCGGCGCCGAGCGTTATCACGACAAGCATCCCTTCCATGCGCTGCTGCACAGCGGCCGTCTGAACCGCGGCCAGGTCCAGGCCTGGGCGCTCAATCGCTTCGAGTACCAGCGCTGCATCCCGCTCAAGGACGCCGCCCTGCTCGCCCGCATCGAAGACCCCGACCTGCGCCGCGTCTGGCGCCAGCGCATCGTCGATCACGATGGCGAACGCCCCGGCGACGGCGGCATCGCGCGTTGGCTGCACCTGACCGACGCGCTCGGCCTCGACCGCGAACTGGTCGAATCCGGACGCGGCCTGTTGCCGGCGACGCGTTTCGCGGTCCAGGCCTATATCCACTTCGTGCGCGAACGCAGCCTGCTCGAAGCCATCGCCTCGTCGCTGACCGAGCTGTTCGCGCCGAACATCATCGGCCAGCGCGTCGCCGGCATGCTCGCCCACTACGATTTCGTATCGAAACAGGCCCTCGCCTATTTCGATTCGCGCCTGCACCAGGCGCCGCAGGACGCCCACTTCGCCCTCGACTACGTCAAACATCATGCGCGCACCCGCGAGCAGCAGGACGCGGTCTGCGCGGCGCTGCGCTTCAAGTGCGAAGTGCTGTGGTCGATGCTCGACGCCCTTTACCTGGCCTATGTCGGCAATGCGCCCGGCGAGGACCGCATCGACATGATCCCGCCGGGCGCTTTCCGCCCCGCCCCGGAGCCCGGCGCATGAGTGCGACCATCGATGCCCGCGCGGTACCGCGTTTCCCCGCCGGCGTGCGCCTGCAACACGACCGCGCGCGCGAACAATGGGTGCTGCTGGCGCCCGAACGCGTGGTCGAACTCGACGAGATCGCCCACGCCGTGCTGGCGCGCGTCGACGGTGCCGCCGACGTCGACGCGATCGTCGCCGCGCTCGCGGCCGAGTACGACGCCGATGCCGAGCAAGTCCGCGGCGACGTGCTCGAACTGTTCGCCAGCCTGCTCGACAAGCGCATGCTCGCGGTCGCAGCGCCGGCCTCATGACCGCAGCGACGCCATCGCCGACAGTCGCCGCCGCGCTGGCGCCGCCATTGCGCGCCGAACGCGCACCGGCACCGCCGCTGGCGGTGCTGCTCGAACTCACCCATCGCTGCCCGCTGTCCTGCCCCTATTGCTCCAATCCGCTGCAACTGGTCGGCCTGCGCGACGAACTGGCGACCGCCGACTGGTTGCGCGTGCTCGGCGAAGCCGCCGAACTCGGCGTGCTGCAAGTGCACTTCTCCGGCGGCGAGCCGACCCTGCGCAAGGACTTGCCCGAGTTGCTGCGACACGCGCGTTCGCTGGGCCTGTACTGCAACCTGATCACCTCCGGGGTCGGCGTCGAGCGCGAACGTCTGCTCGCCCTGCAACAGGCCGGCCTCGATCATCTGCAACTGAGCATCCAGGACAGCGAGGAGCGCGGCGCCGACCGCATCGCCGGGTATGCCGGCAGCCATCGGCGCAAGCTCGCCCTGGCGCACTGGTGCGGCGAACTCGGCCTGCCGCTGACTCTCAACGCCGTGGTCCATCGCCACAACGCCGAACGCGTCGCGGCGATGATCGAACTCGCGCTCGATCTCGGTGCCGGCCGGCTCGAAGTCGCCCACACCCAGTACTACGGTTGGGGCCTGAAGAACCGCGCCGCGCTGATGCCGACCCGCGCGCAGCTCGACGCCGTCACCGCCGTGGTCGAGGACGCGCGCCAGCGCCTGCGCGGCACCCTGACCATCGACTACGTCACCCCCGACTATTACGCGCGCCGTCCCAAGGCCTGCATGGGCGGCTGGGCGCAGCGCTTCGTCAACATCACTCCGGAAGGCAAGGTCCTGCCCTGCCACGCCGCCGAAACCATCGCCGGGCTGCATTTCGATTCGGTGCGCGAACGCGGCCTGGGCGAGATCTGGCGCGAGTCGGACGCCTTCCAGCGGTATCGCGGCACCGACTGGATGCCGGACCCCTGCCGCAGCTGCGACCGTCGCGAGATCGACTGGGGCGGTTGCCGTTGCCAGGCGCTGGCTTTGAGCGGACGCGCCGACACCCTGGACCCGGTCTGCGATCGCTCGCCCGACCACGCCGGCGTGCGCGAACTGGCCGAGCGCGAATCGCAGGCGCCGGCGCCGGAATTCGTTTATCGCAAGATCCGGCCCGCGGGCAGCCGCGCGCCCTGAGCCGCATCGACGCGCCGACACTCGCGCACTGTCCATAGGACGACCGCCATCCGACCGAACGGCAGCCTGCGCCGCACCAGCGGACGAGTGTGCCTCGCCCGCGTACGTTCGCGCGGGCATACTCGCCCGAGTCTCTGCAGGAATCCGCCATGTCCGCCACGCCCGCGCTGCGCCTGAGCGCCGTCGCGCTCGTCCTGGCCGTCGTCGGTTGCGCGAGCAACGGCGCGCAGCACCCGACCCGCCCGGCCGTGCCGGCCGACCTGCCGCGCGGTTTACTGCCTGCCGACCCACTGCGCCTCACCGAGGCCGACAGCGCGACCTTGGCGACACGCATGGCCGCCGGCGACTTCAGCAGCGTCAAACTCACCCAGGCCTACCTCGACCGCATCGCCGCCCTCGACGACGACGGGCCGAGACTCAATGCGGTGATCGAACTCAATCCGAATGCCGTGGCCGAGGCGCGGGCGCTCGACGAAGAACGCAAGGCCGGCAAGCTGCGCGGCCCGCTGCACGGCATCGCGGTGCTGATCAAGGACAACATCGACGCCACGCCGATGGTCAATTCGGCCGGTTCGCTGGCCCTGGCCGCGCACCGCCCGCCGCAGGACGCGCCGCTGGTCGCCGCGCTGCGCCAGGCCGGCGCGGTGATCCTCGGCAAGACCAATCTCAGCGAGTGGGCCAATTTTCGCTCGACCCGCTCGATCTCCGGCTGGAGCGGCCGCGGCGGTCTGACCCGCAATCCCTACGCGCTCGACCGCACCGCTTGCGGCTCCAGCAGCGGCACCGGCGCCGCCATCGCCGCCAGCCTGGCCACCCTCGGCGTCGGCACCGAGACCGACGGCAGCATCCTCTGCCCGGCGGCCATGAACGGCCTGGTCGGCTTCAAGCCCAGCGTCGGCCTGGTCAGCCGCGCCGGCATCATTCCGATCTCGCACAGCCAGGACAGCGCAGGCCCGATGGCGCGCAACGTCACCGATGCCGCACGGCTGCTGAGCGTGCTCGCCGCGGCCGACGCCGGCGGCGATGCCGCCGCACAAGCCGCCGCCGGCAAGCGCATCGACGACTACGTCGCGACGCTCGACGCCGAGTCCTTGCGCGGCGCCCGCCTGGGTTTCATCCGCGACTCCGGGGTCAAGACGCCTCCATCGATCGACGCGGTGCTCGAACGCACGTTCAAGGGCATGCGCGATGCCGGCGCGACCATCGTCGAGGTGCGGATTCCGACCGCGGGGCAGTGGAACAAGGCCGAGTTCGAGGTGCTGCTGTACGAATTCAAGGACGGCGTCGAACGCTACCTGCGCGAACACGATGCACCGGTCAAAACGCTGAGCGAGCTGATCGCCTTCAACCGCGCGAACGCCGCGACCGAGATGCCTTACTTCGACCAGGAGCTGTTAGAACAGGCCAACAAGAAAGGCAGCCTCAAGGAGCCGGCCTATCGCAAGGCCGCGGCGCGCGCGCGCCAACTCGCCGGCGCGCAAGGCATCGATGCGGTGATGAAGCGGCACAAGCTCGACGCCCTGATCGCAGTGGCGACGACCCCGGCCTTCATGGTCGATGCGGTCAACGGCGACCCCTTCGGCGGCGCGAGCTGGGGCGCGGCCGCGGTGGCCGGCTACCCGAGTTTGACCGTGCCGCTCGGCGAAGCCTCCGGCCTGCCGGTAGGCATGGTCTTCATGGGCCGGCGCTGGAGCGATGCGAAGCTGCTGTCGCTGGGCTATGCCTTCGAGCAACTGACTCAGGCGCGCACCGCGCCGAGGTACCGGGCGACGCTGAACCCCTGAGCCGCAAGCGGCTGCGTTGCCGAGCGTGTTCGCTTTGCCTGCACGGTGTGGCTTCGGTTCGCGAGCGATCAATCGCGCAGGAAAGCCGTGCTCGTCGACCACAGCGCCGTGCGCCGCGGTTGCAGGTGCAGCCAATGATTGCCGCCCGAAATCTTGACCTCGCGCCGCTCCGCCGCCCCGCTGAGTTCGGCGTACAGTCGCGCGACATCGGCATCAGTGGTGACGTGGTCCCACTCGCCGCGCACGATCAAAGTCGGCTGACGCACGCGTGCATTGTCGACCAGCGCCTGTCCGGCCCAGAGTCGCTCGATGTCGGCGACCGGCCCGTTGGCAACCCTCACCGACGGCGGGCTGCGCGTGGCCGAGCCTTCGTCGCTGTCCAGATAGGCTTGGCACCATCTTTCCAGTTCCTGCGAGCTGACCGGCGTGGCCGCATCCGCCGGCAAACCAGAGCGCTGCCGAGGCCGTTGATCGGCCGCGCTGATCAAGGTCCAGGCCGGCTTGGCCTCATCGCCTGGCGAGCCGTCGCGAGTCGAAACCGGCCCGAACAACACCAGCTTGTTCACCGCATCGGGATGCTCGATCGCCGCCTGCCGGGCTGGCAGCGTGCCCCAGGAATGCGCGAGCAGATGGATCGGTGCCCGCGGCCGTTCGCGCCCGATCGCGGCGATCGCCGCGGCGATTTGCGCCGCGCCCATGCGGTAGTCGCCCCAGGGCGGCGCCGAACCGGGATCGGCCTGGAACACCGCCGGCCGTTCGGAATGGCCATAACCGGCGAAATCCAGACCCCAGGCATCGAAGCCCTGCGCCTGCAGATGGTCGAGCCACGACAGCCCGCCCATGCGCCAGCCGACCGACAAATCGCAGGGGAACGTCGCGCCGTGTACGTACAGCACCACCGGGCCCGCGGCCGGCTGCCGCACGAGCGACAAGCGCAGCGTTTCCCCATCCAGCACGCATGCTACCGAGCGTCGTTCGCGCGCAGGCCGATTACCGGCCGCCATCGCCGGCAGCGGCAACATCGACAGCGCCATCGCCGATAGCGGCCAGGTCATCAGATCGCGTCGGTTCATTGCAGTCGTCGCAGAGGGAGGTGCGGCGATTGTGCGCATTGCATCGTCGGAACGATTCGGTCGGCAGCGAAGCGTGGGCGTCGCGATTGCGAGAGGTTGCATCATGCAGCCGAGGTTCCGTCGCATCGGCGAATTCGCGGTCGCGGCTTGCGCCGCTCCTACCCAAGAGCAACGACGGCTGTTGCTGTTGCTGTTGCTGTTGCCATGAAAGCTTGGCGCAGTTCCGAACTTGCGATGCAATCGTAGACCCGGAGGGCGGCGCACAGGACGTGCGCCGTTTTTCGATAAGACAGGGACGTCTTATCGAAAAATCCCGGCGCAAGCTGCGTGCTCGCAGGGGAGCTTTGTCAAGGAGAGCCCTTTTCTTTGGTTACCTTTCTTTTGGGCTTAGCAAAAGAAAGTAACCCGGCCRCGTCAGCGGACGGAAGCTTTGCTCTTGCTTGTGGCTTCTCGATCAGCCAAATCAAGATCAAACGCTAAGAGCTTCCGCCACTAAAGCGGCGGGTTACTTTCTTTTGTCATAAGCAACAAAAGAAAGGTAACCAAAGAAAAATGCTTCTCTTTGAATCACAAGCCCGCGCGTTCGATGCCGACGCAGGGCTTTTTCATACGGGACATCCTTGTCCCGATGAAAAACGGCCCGCATCCCTGCGGGCCGCCCTCCGGGTCTTCTATGGCCTTCGCGAAGCTTAGACGGCGCACAGCAACAGCAACAGCAAGGGCAAGGGCAAGGGCAACGGCAGCGGCAACGGCAACGGCAACGGCAACGGCAACGGCAATCGTCCGATGTTCGTGCTCGGGAGCAGCCCCGTCTGGATTTCCTTCGGTCGCAAGCCGCCACCGTCCACTGCGCGCGACCGGCATCTCTCCAACCACCGACACGTCACCCTACAAAAAAGCCCGCCTTGCGGCGGGCTTTCGTCTTGCGGTGCGTTTGCCGAAACCTGAAGCGAAAAAACCTCAGGCCGGCGCGGCGATCTGCGCTTGCTTACGCACGATCAGCATCGCCACTTCCAGCGCCTGTTCGTAGTTCAGGCGCGGGTCGACCGTGGAACGGTAAGCGCGATCGAGATCGCTCTCGGTCAGTTCGCGCGCGCCGCCCAGGCATTCGGTCACGTCTTCGCCGGTCAGCTCCAGGTGCACGCCGCCCATACGCGTTCCGGCCGCCGCGTGCAGTTCGAACGAGGTCTCGATCTCGGCGCGGATGTTGCGGAAGCGACGGGTCTTGTAGCCGTTGCTGGTGCTCTCGGTGTTGCCGTGCATCGGGTCGCAGACCCACAGCACGCGGCGGCCGTCGCGACGCATCGCGTCGAGCAGCGGCGGCAGCTTCTCGGCGATGTGGCTCGCGCCCATGCGATGGATGAAGGTCAGGCGGCCGGGCTCGTCCTCGGGGTTGAGCAGATCGATGGTGCGCAGCAGTTGGTCCGGCGTCACCGACGGGCCGACCTTGAGCGCGATCGGGTTGCGGATGCCGCGGAAGTACTCGGCGTGGGCGCCGTCGACCGCCGCAGTGCGCATGCCGATCCACGGGTAATGCGTGCTGAGGTTGAAGAAGCCCCAGTGACGCGGCACCTGCCGGGTCAGCGACTCTTCGTACGGCAGCAGCAAGGCTTCGTGCGAGGTGTAGAAGTCGACGCGGTTGAGGTTGTGCACCTCGGAACCCGACAGCGTCTCCATGAAGCGCACCGCATCGCCGATGGCGTTGACCATGCGCCGGTACTCGTCGGCCAGCGGCGAGTGGCCGACCCAGCTCAGGTTCCAGTACTCGGGGTGGTGCAGGTCGGCGAAACCGCCGTCGATCAGGGCGCGGACGAAATTCATCGTCATCGCCGAACGCGCATGCGCCTTGATCATGCGGCGCGGGTCGGGCTTGCGCGCGGCCTCGTTGAAGGCCGGCGCATTGACCATGTCGCCGCGGTAGCTCGGCAGGGTCACGCCGTCGATGGTCTCGGTGTCGGCCGAACGCGGCTTGGCGTACTGGCCGGCGAAACGGCCGACGCGCACGACCGGCTTGCGCATGCCGTGGACGAGCACCAGGCTCATCTGCAGCAGCACCTTCAGGCGGTTGGAGATCACGTCCGAGGAGCACTGGTCGAAGCTCTCGGCGCAGTCGCCGCCCTGCAGCAGGAAGCGCTTGCCTTCCTGCGCCTCGGCGAGCTGCTGCTTCAGCGAGAGGATCTCCCACGAAGTCACCAACGGCGGCAGGTGACGCAGTTCCTGCAACGCGGATTCCAACTCGGCCGCGTCCGGATAATTCGGCAACTGCAGTGCGGTGCGCTCGCGCCAGGACGTCGGCGTCCAGTCGGCGGGAAGGTTGACGGCACGGAGGTTGCGATCGGAGGCGCTCATTTCCTTGGTTTCCAGTTGGGGACAGCGGTGGGGATCGAGTGACGCGGGAACTCTATTGAATCAACGACGGCGGAACGCGGCATAGGCCGCCCAGACCGCCAGGACGACGAAGCAGATCAGGCTCCAGGCCGGCATGGCCAGGCCGAGGAAGCTCCAGTCGACCGCGGCGCATTCGCCGGAACCGGTCATGACCTTGCGGATTACTCCGGCTATCGGCATCGCATCGAGCATGTAATCCAGGCCCGGGCCGCAAGCCGGAACTTCGCTGGGCGGCAGGTGCTGCAGACGCACGTGGTTGCCGGCGACGGCGATGCCGCCGAGCGAGGCCAGCAGGGCCAGCACGCCGTAAGTGCCGCGTCCGCCGGCCTTCTTCGGGCCGTGCAGGGCGCCGGCCAGGAACACCAGTCCGAGGGCGAAGAAGGCGACGCGCTGGAAGATGCACAGCGGGCAGGGTTCGAGGTGCTGGTACAGCTGCAGGTAGAACGCGTAAGCAAGCAGGCCCGTGCAGGCCAGGAAGCCGAGCAGGTACTGGGTCCGGAAAGAGGCTTTGAAGGGGTTCATGTTCACACCATACGGGTCTGGGTCGGGTCGTGCCAATGTCGGATAGGCATGTCGCTACGCAACGTGGCGTTTCGTCGCAGCAACATCGACTGCGCCGGGCCGGAAAAGTTGCGTCGCGAAACCGATTGCCCCCGAAACCCGTCTCCCATAATCATTACCGCCGCAACCGTTGCCGAAGTAACCGTCGCCGAAAAGCAAAAACCCCGGCCGGGGCCGGGGCTTCGCTAGCTGGGCGAGCGACCGTCGCCGGTCGCCTGCCTATTGGCTTGCATGTCGTATCGCAGCGCCGGTCGCCCGGCGCCGGCGATCACTCGGCCGCGGCTTGCGGACGATCGACCAGCTCGACGTAGGCCATCGGCGCATTGTCGCCAGCGCGGAAACCGCACTTGAGGATGCGCAGGTAACCGCCCGGACGCGAGGCGTAACGCGGGCCGAGTTCGACGAACAGGGTGCCGACGGCTTCCTTATCGCGCAGGCGCGAGAAGGCCAGGCGGCGGTTGGCCACGCCGTCCTTCTTGGCGAGGGTGATGAGCGGCTCGGCAACGCGACGCAGCTCCTTCGCCTTCGGCAGGGTGGTGCGGATGAGACCGTGCTTGATCAGCGAAGCGGCCATGTTGGTGAACATGGCATCGCGGTGAGCACTGGTGCGGCTGAACTTACGGCCGGATTTCTGGTGGCGCATGGTTGTGATTCCTGATGAATGTCGTAACTGTTGGAGATCGCTGTCGCCATCCAGGCGTTGGAGCATTGGACTGCGGTTGGTCCGAACCGGCCTTCCCTGACCGGCGAGCCGCGGACTTCTGGGTCCGTCGGCTTGTGTTGCGGTGTTGCTTTTACTCGGTCGCCGTTAGCAAGAAATCCACGCTTCGGCTTAGCTTCGGCGTGGACTCTCTTCGTTCCCCGGCCCGGCGCAGCGCGCCGGGCCTTCGCCCAAGCCGCGCGGCAGTGCCGCGCGGGCTAGGCTTGGGCTCAGCCCATCATCCCGTGCGAGGCGATGCCGGCCGGCGGCCAGTTTTCGAGCTTCATGCCGAGGGACAGGCCGCGCTGAGCCAGCACTTCCTTGATCTCGGTGAGCGACTTCTTGCCGAGGTTCGGGGTCTTGAGCAGCTCGACTTCGGTCTTCTGGATCAGATCGCCGACGTAGTAGATGCTCTCGGCCTTGAGGCAGTTGGCCGAACGAACGGTCAGCTCGAGGTCGTCGATCGGACGCAGCAGGATCGGATCGATGCCGCTGGTGGCCGGCTTCTGCGCACCGCGGTCGCGGTGGGTGAAGTCGCCGAACACCGACAGCTGATCGGTGAGGATGTCGGCGGCGGTGCGCACGGCTTCCTCGGCGTCGATCGTGCCGTTGGTTTCGATGTCGAGCACGAGCTTGTCGAGGTCGGTGCGCTGTTCGACGCGCGCGGCTTCCACCGCGTAGGCGACGCGACGGACCGGCGAGAAGCTGGCGTCGAGCATCAGGCGACCGATCGCGCGGGTTTCTTCGTCCGGACGACGGCGCGAAGCCGCCGGCTGGTAGCCGAAGCCGCGCTCGATCTTCAGACGCATGTTGAGTGCCGTGTCCTTGGTCAGGTGGCAGATCACATGGTCGGTGTTGAGGATTTCGACGTTATGGTCGGTCTTGATGTCGCCGGCGGTGACGATGCCGGGACCCTGCTTGGCCAGCGACAGCGTCGAAGCGTCGCCGGTGTGCATGCGGATCGCGACGTCCTTGAGGTTCAGCAGAACCTCCAGCACGTCTTCTTCCAGACCTTCGACCGTGGTGTACTCATGCAACACGCCGTCGATTTCGACCTCGGTGATGGCGAAACCCGGGATCGACGACAGCAGCACGCGACGCAGCGCGTTGCCCAGCGTGTGGCCGTAACCGCGCTCCAACGGCTCGATCACGACTTTCGCGCGATTGCCGGTGAGGCGTTCGATCTGCGGACCGCGCGGGCGCAGTACCTGGTTGGCGGTAACCGTCATGTTTCGGTGTCTCCAATGACCTTCGTCGGGGGGCGACGGAAGGCTTTAGCTCTTGGAGCCCCCTCTGTTCGAGGGAGCGGCCGATGCGCCTGGCGCATCGACCTGGGTTGCGGGTACTGCCGGCCCCGGGGGACCGGCAGCGCCCTGCACTATTACTTGCTGTACAACTCGACGATCAGCGCTTCGTTGATGTCGGCCGGCAGGTCCGCACGATCCGGAACCGCCTTGAACACGCCGCTGAACTTCTTGTTGTCGACCTCGACCCACGACGGCGACAGGTCCATCTGCGACGACACGGTCAGGGATTCCTGCACGCGAAGCTGCTTCTGGGCACGCTCGGACAACGCGATCGCGTCGCCGGCCTTGACCTGGTACGACGGGAGGTTGACCGACTTGCCGTTGACCGTGACGCCACGGTGCGAAACCAGCTGGCGGGCGGCCGGACGGGTCACGGCGAAGCCCATGCGGTAGACGACGTTGTCGAGACGGGTCTCCAGCAACTGCAGCAAGTTCTCGCCGGTGTTGCCCTTCTTGGTCGAGGCCTTCTTGTAGTAATTGCGGAACTGACGCTCCAGCAGACCGTAGATACGCTTGACCTTCTGCTTCTCGCGAAGCTGGGTGGCGTAGTCGGACAGCTTGCCCTTGCGGGCGGTGGGGCCATGCTGGCCGGGCTTTTGCTCGAGCTTGCACTTCGAGTCGAGCGCGCGAGCGGACGACTTCAGACCAAGGTCGGCGCCTTCGCGACGAGCGAGCTTACAGGTGGGGCCAATATAACGAGCCATTTTTCTTCAGCTCCTCAGACGCGACGCTTTTTCGGCGGACGGCACCCGTTGTGCGGGATAGGCGTCACGTCGATGATGTTGATGATCTTGTATCCGACGTTGTTCAGCGAACGAACGGCGGACTCGCGACCCGGACCCGGGCCCTTGATGCGCACTTCCAACGACTTGACGCCGTAGTCGAGCGCAGCACGGCCAGCCTTTTCGGCTGCCACCTGGGCGGCGAACGGGGTCGACTTGCGGGAACCGCGGAAACCCGCGCCGCCCGAGGTCGCCCACGAGAGCGCGTTGCCCTGGCGGTCGGTGATCGTGATGATGGTGTTGTTGAAAGAAGCGTGGACGTGGGCGATGCCGTCGGTGACGACTCGCTTGATCTTCTTCTTGGTTTTGGCAGCTGCCGGCTTGGCCATGGTATGGGTCCCTTACTTCTTGATGGCCTTGCGCGGACCCTTGCGGGTACGTGCATTGGTACGCGTGCGCTGACCACGCAGCGGCAAGCCGCGGCGGTGACGCAGGCCGCGGTAGCAGCCCAGGTCCATCAAACGCTTGATCGCAATACCGACCTCGCGACGCAGGTCGCCTTCGACCACGAACTTGCCGACTTCGGCGCGCAAGCGCTCGACTTCCGGCTCGGACAGGTCACGGATTTTGGTCGTCGAAGCGACGCCCGCGGACTCGCAGACTTGCTTCGAACGGGTACGGCCGATGCCGAAAATGCTTTGCAGGCCAACCCAGACATGCTTCTGGGCAGGCAAATTAACGCCCGCAATACGCGCCATAAGGCGATCTCCAACTGATTTGGCGGCCAGGACGGATTAATCCCGGCGGAGTGAACTGGAAATTATATCTAGGTCTCGGGTTAATAGGAAGCCCCGCGGCACCAAAGGTGCCACGGAACCACGGCATGGGGAGTGTGCCCATGCTCCGGCGACGAATCTGAACTGGCTGAACAAGGCGATGACCTGCCCTCCCAGCCCCGCGCGCTACTCTGGCGCGCGGAACGGTCCTGACTCACCCGCGCGCGAGACCGCCGCGCGAGCCGCCCTTCAAGTTCGCTTTCTTCAACAGGCTTTCGTACTGATGCGACATCAGATGAGCCTGGATTTGAGCGATGAAATCCATCACCACGACCACGACGATCAGCAACGAGGTGCCGCCGAAGTAGAACGAGGTTCCCAGTTGGGTGCGCATGACCTCCGGAAGGAGGCAGACGATCACCAGGTAAATCGCGCCAGCCGCCGTAAGACGAGTCAGCACGCCGTCAACGTAGTCCGCGGTGGCCTTGCCGGGACGGATGCCCGGGATCAGCGCGCCCGACTTCTTCAGGTTGTCGGCGGTTTCCTGCGAATTGAACACCAGCGCCGTGTAGAAGAACGCGAAGCCGATGATCAGGCCAGCATACAGGATCATGTGAACCGGTTCACCCGGGTTCAACCACTGGCTGAGGCGCTGCAGGAAGCCGGAGAAACCGCTGCCGCTGTTGTTCTGGGCGAACCAGGTCGCTGCCGTCGCCGGGAACATCACGATGCTCGAGGCGAAGATCGCGGGGATCACGCCCGACATGTTGAGCTTCAGCGGCAGGAACGAGGCCTGGTTCATGTAGGCATTACGGCCGCCTTGGCGACGGGCGTAATTGACCGTGATCCGACGCTGGCCGCGCTCGACGAACACCACCAGATAGGTGAAGCCGACGACCAGGGCGATGATCGCGATCGCCGCAATGGCGCTCATGTCGCCGTTGCGGATCTGCTCGAACATCTGCAGGACCGCGGCGGGCAGGCCCGCGACGATGCCGGCGAAGATGATGAGCGAGACGCCGTTGCCGATACCGCGTTCGGTGATCTGCTCGCCGAGCCACATCAGGAACATCGTGCCCGCGGTCAACGCGATCACGGCGGTCAGGATGAAGCCCATGCCCGGTGCGTACACCACCGGCACGCCGTTCGGCGCCATGCTCGACTGCAGGCCGGCGGCGATGCCCCAGGCCTGGAACACCGCCAGCGGAATCGCGCCCATACGCGACCACTGGTTGATCTTGCGCCGGCCCGACTCGCCTTCCTTCTGGATGGCTTTCAGGCTGGGCACGATCTGCACCAGCAGCTGCACGATGATCGAGGCCGAGATGTACGGCATCACGTTCAGTGCGAACAGACTGAAGCGATGCAGGGCGCCGCCCGAGAACATGTTGAACATGTCCACGATCGTGCCCTGCTTGGTCGACATGAACTCGACCATCGCCTGCGGGTTGACGCCGGGCACCGGGATGTAGCTACCGATGCGGTAGACGATCAAAGCGCCGATCACGAACAGCAAACGCTGACGGAGCTCGGTGAACTTACCGAGCCCGCCACCGAGGCCAGCCATCGCGTTGCCGCTCCGCGCCATGCGTCGTTTACTCCTCGACCTTGCCGCCGGCCGCTTCGACGGCGGCCTTGGCGCCGGCCGTGGCCAGCACGCCCTTGAGTACGAACTTCTTGGTCAACTCGCCCTTCTTGACGATCTTGGCCTGCTTGGCCGAGCTCGGAACGAGCTTGGCGGCCTTGAGGGCGGCAAAATCGACGTCGCCGGCGTCCAGCTTGTCCAGCTGGTACAGCAGCACTTCGGCCGTGTCGTTCTTCAGCTTGGAGCGGAAGCCGATCTTCGGCAGACGACGCTGCATGGGCATCTGGCCGCCTTCGAAACCGGCCTTGATCTTGCCCTTGCCCGAACGGGCGAACGAACCCTTGTGGCCGCGGCCGGCAGTCTTGCCGAGGCCGGAACCGATACCGCGACCGACGCGCTTGCGGTCTTCGCGGGCGCCGTCAGCCGGCTTGAGTGTATTGAGACGCATGATGTTCTCCTTAGCCCTCGACCTGAACCAGGTAGTGGACCGTGTTGATCAGACCACGAACCTGCGGGCTGTCTTTCAGCACGCGCACGTCGTTCAGCTTGTTCAGGCCGAGCGCCTTCACCGACAGGCGGTGACGGGCCTGGCAACCGCGCATGCCCTTGACCAGGCGCACGGTGACGGTGCCGCCTTCGACGGCCTTGTTCTGAGCCTTAGCCATGGTGCAGATCCTCCACCTTCTTGCCGCGCTTGGCAGCGATCTTCGCCGGCGAGTGCATGCCGGTCAGACCCTTCAGCGTGGCGCGAACCAGGTTGATCGGGTTACGCGAACCGGTGGCCTTGGCCAACACGTTCTTGACGCCGACCGCTTCGAGCACGGCGCGCATCGCGCCGCCTGCGATCACGCCGGTACCTTCCGACGCCGGCTGCATGAACACATGCGCCGCGCCGTGGCCCGACTTCACGGCGTGCCACAAGGTGCCGTTGTTCAGATCGACGTTGTTCATCGCCTTGCGGGCGTATTCCATCGACTTCTGGATCGCGACCGGCACTTCGCGCGCCTTGCCGTAGCCGAAGCCGACCTTGCCGTTGCCGTCGCCCACCACCGTCAGAGCGGTGAAGGTGAACTGGCGACCGCCCTTGACCGTCTTGCTGACGCGGTTGACCGCGATCAGCTTCTCGATCATGCCGTCGTCGATTTCTTCGCGGTTGCGATCACGGTCGCGGCCCCGCGGTGCTCTATCGTCTGCCATTTCGATGTCTCGTTTATTGAAGGGATTTGCGGCATCGCCGCTTATGATTGTGATGTGACTCGGGTGTTGCAGCGATGGCGGGAATCCGTCATCGCGCCCGACGCAGCTCGCGTCGGCGAGTTGAAACGATTCGTTGCATCAGGCGTGGAGACGAATCTCCACGCTTTCAAGCCTGCGAAGGCCCGGATGCTTAGAACTGCAGACCGCCTTCACGCGCGGCATCGGCCAGCGCCTTGATGCGACCGTGGTAGCGGTAGCCCGAGCGGTCGAAAGCGACCTTCTCGATACCGGCAGCCTTGGCGCGCTCGGCGATCATCTTGCCGACCTTGACGGCGGCTTCGGCGTTCTTGCCGTTCTTCAGGCCTTCCTTGACGTCGGCCTGGACGGTCGAAGCCGTGGCCAGGACCTTGGAGCCGTCGGCGGTGAAGACCTGGGCGTACAGGTGCTGACCGGTGCGGAGCACGGTCAGGCGGGCCACGCCGAGGTTGCGGATGTGCGAACGGGTCGACTTGGCGCGACGCAGACGAGCGATGTTCTTGTTCATGTTCTGATCTCCGAAAGCTGAAAGCTTGGTGTTTTGGGGCCGGTACGGGACCGGCGCCCTACCCGTTAGGCCTTCTTGGCTTCCTTACGGATGATGACTTCGCCGGCGTACTTCACACCCTTGCCCTTGTAGGGCTCCGGCGGACGGAAACCGCGAATCTTGGCGGCGACTTCACCGACGCGCTGCTTGTCCGCGCCCGAGACCAGGATCTCGGTCTGGGTCGGCGTGGCGATGGTGATGCCTTCCGGGGCCTTGAACAGCACCGGGTGCGAGAAACCCAGCGACAGGTTCAGGTCGGAACCGGCCATCGAGGCGCGGTAACCGACGCCGACCAGCTCGAGCTTGCGCTCGAAGCCTTCCGACACGCCCTTCACCATATTGGCGAGGATGGCGCGCAGGGTGCCGGTCAGCGGGATCAGCGCCGCGTCTTCGGTCGCGAACAGCGCTTCGCCGTTCTCGATCTTCAGGTTGATGGCGGCCGGCTTGGCGATCGACAGCGAGCCCTTCGGGCCCTTGGCGACGATCGAATCGGACTGGACGTTCAGCTCAACACCCTTCGGCAGGGCGATCGGCTTCTTGGCAACTCGGGACATGGTCGTTTACTCCCTTAGGCCACGAAGCACAGGACTTCACCGCCGACGCCCTGCTGGCGCGCCTGCGCATCGGTCATGATGCCTTTCGAGGTGGAGATGATGGCGATACCCAGGCCGCCGAGGACCTTGGGCAGCGCTTCCTTGCCGCGGTACTGACGCAAGCCCGAGCGGGAGTAGCGCTGGAGGCGCTCGATCACCGGCTTGCCTTCGTAGTACTTCAGCGAAATTTCGAGTTCGGACTTGCCCGGAGCGACTTCCGTCACGCGGGAATCCAGGATGTAACCCTCGTCCTTCAACACGGCCGCGATGGCCACCTTGACCTTGGACGACGGCATCTTCACCGTCGGCTTGCGCACAGCCGCCGCATTCTTGATGCGGACCAGCATGTCGGCGATGGGATCAGTCATGCTCATTGAGATTCACCTTATGAGTAGCACCGATATCCGCGGAATTGCGAATTTCAGTTGTAATAACGCTTTGTTGCAGCAGCCCCCAGAAGCGCCGCCGCGACCCGAAGGCCGCGGCGGTGGATCCGGGAAAGCCGACTATCTTACCAGCTTGCCTTGCGAAGACCAGGCACGTCGCCGCGCATGGTGGCTTCACGCAGCTTGTTGCGGCCGAGGCCGAACTTGCTGTATACGCCGCGCGAACGGCCGGTCAGGGCGCAACGGTTGCGCTGACGGCTCGGCGAGGAGTCGCGGGGCAGCTTGGACAGCTTGACCACGGCCTCGGCCTTGTCTTCGTACGACGAGGCGTCGCTGGAGATGATCTTCTTCAGCGCTTCGCGCTTGCCGGCGAACTTCTTCGCCAGCTTGGCCCGCTTGACCTCGCGGTTGACCATGGAAGTCTTAGCCATTGTTCAATCCTTAAGTATCAGTTGCGGAACGGGAAGCGGAAGGCTTCGAGCAGGGCCTTGGCCTCGGCATCGGTCTTCGCGGTCGTGGTGATCGCGATGTCCATGCCGCGCAGCGCGTCGACCTGGTCGAAATCGATTTCCGGGAAGATGATCTGTTCCTTGACGCCCATGTTGTAGTTGCCGCGGCCGTCGAACGAACGGCCGGACACACCACGGAAGTCGCGCACGCGCGGCAGCGAGATGTTGACCAGACGGTCGAGGAACTCGTACATCTTGGCGCGGCGCAGGGTGACCTTGGCGCCGATCGGCCAACCGTCGCGGATCTTGAACGAAGCCACCGACACGCGGGACTTGGTCACGATCGGCTTCTGGCCGGCGATCTTGGTCATGTCGGCGACGGCATTTTCCAGGATCTTCTTGTTGGTGGCGGCTTCGCCCACGCCCATGTTCAGCGTGATCTTGACGAGGCGCGGCACTTCCATCGGGTTCTTGTAGCCGAACTTTTCGGTCAGCGCCGGAACCACTTCTTTCTTGTAAAACTCTTCGAGCCGGGTGGTCATTTCAGCATTCCTCAGGCGTCAACCGCCTCACCACTGGAGCGGAACACACGCAGTTTGCGTCCATCCTCCAGCATCTTGAAACCGATGCGTTCGCCCTTGCCGGTGGCCGGGTTGAACAGCATGACGTTGGAAATGTGAATCGGCGCTTCGCGCTCGATCACGCCGCCCGGCTGGTTGGCCTGCGGATTCGGCTTGGTATGGCGCTTGATGATGTTGATGTTCGCCACGACGACCTTGTCGCCGAGCACGCGCACCACATCACCCTTCTTGCCCTTGTCCTTGCCGGCGGTGACGATGACTTGATCGCCCTTCTTGATACGGTTCATGTCTAGTTCCTCCGCTCAGAGCACTTCAGGCGCGAGCGAGACGATCTTCATGAACTTCTCGGAGCGAAGCTCGCGAGTCACGGGCCCGAAGATACGGGTGCCGATCGGCTCATGCTTATTGTTGAGCAACACCGCAGCGTTGCCATCGAAGCGGATCAGCGAGCCGTCCGGACGGCGCACACCCTTGCGGGTGCGGACCACAACGGCGTCGTAAACGTCGCCCTTCTTGACCTTGCCGCGCGGGATCGCGTCCTTCACGGTGACCTTGATGATGTCGCCAATGTGCGCGTAACGGCGCTTGGAGCCGCCGAGCACCTTGATGCACATCACTTCCTTAGCACCGGAGTTGTCGGCCACGCCGAGGTAGCTTTGCATCTGGATCATGGTTCAGCCTCCTCTTATTCGGCCGCGCGGCTGACGATTTCAACCACGCTCCAGTTCTTGGTCTTGGACATCGGAGCAATCTCCTTCACGCGGACGATATCGCCTTCTTTGCAGGCGTTCTCGGCGTCGTGAGCGTGGAGCTTGGACGAGCGACGGATGTACTTGCCGTACAGCGCGTGCTTGACCTGGCGTTCGACGAGCACGGTGACGGTCTTGTCCATCTTGTTGCTGACGACCCGGCCTTCAACCGTGCGCAGCGCCTTGTCTGTATTGTTGTCGGTCATGGCGGGTCCTTACTTCTTCTCACCCAGCAGCATGTTGACGCGAGCAATTTCGCGCTTCACACGGCGGGCTTCATGAGTCTTGGCGAGCTGGCCGGTGGCCTTCTGCATGCGAAGAGCGAAGCTCTCCTTGTGCAGTTCCACCAGGTGGGCCTTCAGTTGGTCGGCCGACTTCTCGCGCAGTTGCTTGAGTTCCATTAGCGCACCGTCCGGGTAACGAAAGTAGTGGTCACCGAGAGCTTGGCGGCGGCCAGACGGAACGCTTCGCGCGCCACGTCCTCGCCCACGCCTTCGATCTCGTAAATCATGCGACCGGGCTGGATCTGAGCGACCCAGTACTCGACGTTGCCCTTACCGGAGCCCATTCGGACTTCGATCGGCTTCTTGGTGATCGGCTTGTCCGGGAACACGCGGATCCACATCTTGCCGCCGCGCTTGACGTAACGGCTGATCGAGCGGCGGGCCGCTTCGATCTGGCGCGCAGTGAGCTGGCCGTGAGCGGTGGCCTTGAGGCCGTACTCGCCGAAGCTGACGGCGTTGCCGCTCCAGCTCAGGCCATCATTGCGGCCCTTGTGTACCTTGCGGTACTTGGTTCTCTTGGGTTGCAACATGACGGATTACCTCTGTTCGCGGGCCGGACGGCCCGGACGGTCGTTACGATCACCGCGGTCGCCGCGGTCACCACGATCGCTGCGCGGGGAATCGTCCTGCTTCTCCTGGCCCACCTGGGAGAAGTCGAACACTTCGCCCTTATAGATCCAGGTCTTGATGCCGATGATGCCGTAGGTCGTCTTGGCTTCAGCGAAGCCGTAGTCGATGTCGGCACGCAGCGTGTGCAGCGGCACGCGACCTTCGCGGTACCACTCCGAACGCGCGATTTCGGCGCCGTTGAGACGGCCGGCGACGTTGACCTTGATGCCGAGGGCACCCAGGCGCATCGCGTTGCCGACGGCACGCTTCATCGCGCGGCGGAACATGATGCGGCGCTCGAGCTGCTGCGCGATCGATTCGGCGACCAGCTGCGCGTCGAGTTCCGGCTTGCGGACCTCGGTCACGTTGATGTGCGCCGGGACGCCCATCAGTGCGCTGACTTCCTTACGCAGCTTCTCGATGTCCTCGCCGCGCTTGCCGATCACCACGCCCGGACGGGCGGTGTGGATCGTCACGCGGGCGTTGTTCGCCGGACGCTCGATGAAGATCTTGGAAATACCAGCCTGAGCGAGCTTCTTGCGGAGCATCTCGCGGACCTTGAGGTCGGCAGCGAGGTACTCGGCATACTGCTTCTTGCCGGCAAACCACTTCGAATTCCAGTCCTTGGCAATGCCCAGGCGGATTCCGGTCGGATGTACTTTATGACCCATTGTCTGACTCCGCCTTACTTGCCCGCGCCCACAACCACAGTGATGTGGCTGGTGCGCTTGAGGATGCGGGTGCCGCGGCCTTTCGCACGAGCCATGAAGCGCTTCAGTGCGGGACCCTCGTCCACCATGATGGTCGTGACCTTGAGTTCGTCAACGTCGGCGCCCTGGTTGTTCTCGGCGTTCGCGATGGCGGACTCCACGACCTTGCGGATCAGTGCAGCTGCCTTCTTGTCCGAGAACTTCAGCAGGTTGACGGCGCGCTCGGCGGACAGACCGCGCACCTGGTCGGCGACCAGGCGGGCCTTCTGCGGGGAGATGCGCGCGGTGCGCAGGATGGCTTTCGCTTCCATGGTCATCTCCTTACTTACCCGACTTCTTGTCGCCGCCGTGACCCTTAAACGTACGGGTCAAAGCGAATTCGCCAAGCTTGTGGCCAACCATGTTTTCGTTGACCAGCACCGGGATGTGGTTCTTGCCGTTATGCACGGCGATGGTGAAGCCCACCATTTCCGGCAGCACCATCGAGCGGCGCGACCAGGTCTTGATCGGCTTCTTGTTGTTGCCCGCGGTCTCCACCTTCTTGATGAGATGGTGGTCGACGAACGGACCCTTTTTGAGTGAACGTGCCATGGCCGATTAACCCCTGCGATCGCGCACGATGAATTGCGAAGTGCGCTTGTTCTTGCGCGTCTTGTAACCCTTGGTCGGAACACCCCAGGGGGTGACCGGATGCGGGTTGCCCTGGCCAGCCTTCGCCTCACCACCACCGTGCGGGTGGTCGACGGGGTTCATGGCGGCGCCGCGGACGGTCGGCTTGATACCGCGCCAGCGCTTGGCACCGGCCTTGCCCAGCTTTTCGAGGCTGTGCTCGTCGTTGCCGACTTCGCCGATGGTGGCGCGGCACTCGACCGGCACCTTGCGCATTTCGCCGGAGCGAAGACGCAGCGTGGCGTAGCCCTGCTCGCGAGCGACCAGCTGGACGCCGGCGCCTGCGGCGCGGGCGATCTGAGCGCCCTTGCCCGGCTTCATTTCGATGCAATGCACCGTCGAACCGACCGGGATGTTGGTCAGCGGCAGCGTGTTGCCGACGCGGATCGGAGCATCGCGGCCAGCGATCACCTGATCGCCGTCCTTCAGGCCCTTCGGGGCGATGATGTAACGGCGCTCGCCATCGACGTAGCACAGCAGCGCGATGTGCGCGGTGCGGTTGGGATCGTATTCGATCCGCTCCACGCGCGCCGGAATGCCTTCCTTGTCGCGCTTGAAGTCGATGATGCGGTAGTGCTGCTTGTGACCACCACCGATGTGACGGGTGGTGATGCGGCCGTGGTGGTTACGACCGCCGCTCTTGCTCTGCTTTTCGACCAACGCCGCGTGCGGCGCGCCCTTGTGCAGGCCCGGCGTCACGACGCGGACCGCGTTGCGGCGGCCGGCGGAAGTGGGCTTGAAAGTCATCAATGCCATGGGTCTTTCCTCAGGCCTTGGCCATTACGTCGATCGACTGGCCTTCGGCCAGCTTCACGTACGCCTTGCGCCAGTCGGCGCGACGGCCCATGCGGAACTTGAAGGCCTTGTTCTTGCCCTTCACGTTGACCACATTCACCGCCTCGACCTTAACGTCGAACAGCTTTTCCACGGCGACCTTGATGTCGGCCTTGGTAGCGTCCGTCGCGACTTCGAAGACGTATTGGTTGGATACTTCCTGCAGACGTGCGGTCTTTTCGGACACGCGCGGCGCACGGATGATGCTGTAGAGCTTGGCCTCGTTCATGCCAGCCACTCCTCGATCTTCTTGACCGCATCGGCGGTGAACACGATCGAATCGGCGCCGACGAGGGCCACCGGATCGAGTCCCTGCACGTCGCGGACTTCCACATAGGGCAGGTTGCGAGCCGAGAGGTACAGATTCTCGGAGGCTTCCTCGGTGACGAGCAGCGGACGACGGCCCATTTCGAGCGACTTCAGCATGGCGACCATGCCCGAGGTCTTCGGCGTCTCGACGTCCAGCTTCTCAACGACGGTGATGCGGCCCTGGCGGTTCAATTCCGACAGGATCGCAGCCATCGCTGCGCGGTACATCTTGCGGTTCACCTTCTGGGCGAAGCTGCGCGGCTTGGCCGCGAAGGTTACGCCGCCGCCGACGAAGATCGGAGCCGTCAGCGCGCCATGACGCGCACCGCCGCCCTTCTGCTTCTTCGACTTCTTGGTGGTGCCGTTGACTTCCGAACGCGTCTTCTGCGCCTTGGTGCCGGCGCGGCCCGCGTTGCGGTAGGCCACAACAACCTGGTGGACCAGGTCTTCGCTGAATTCGCGATCGAAGATGGCGTCGGAAACCGACAGCTTCTTGTCGCTACCGTTGATGGCAAGTTCCATCGTCATACTCCCTTGCTCGACGGACGGACGATCACGTCGCCGCCCGGAGCGCCCGGCACGGCGCCCTTGATCGCGATCAGGCCGCGCTCGGCGTCGACCTTGACCACTTCCAGGCCCTGCGTGCTCTGCTGGACGGCGCCCATGTGACCGGACATCTTCTTACCCGGAAAAACGCGACCCGGCGTCTGGCGCTGGCCGATCGAACCCGGCGAACGGTGCGACAACGAGTTACCGTGCGTCGCGTCGCCCATGCTGAAGTTCCAGCGCTTGATCGTGCCCTGGAAGCCCTTGCCCTTGGTGATGCCCTGGACGTCGACGATCTGGCCCACTTCGAAGATGTCGGCCTTGATTTCGCCGCCGACTTCGAACGCGCCGATCTTGTCGTCTTCCACGCGCAGCTCCCACAAGCCGCGACCGGCTTCGACCTTCGCCTTGGCGAGGTGTCCGGCTTCGGGCTTGTTGACGAGCGCAGCGCGGCGCACGCCGACGGTGACCTGCACGGCGCTGTAGCCGTCGGTGTCCGTGGTCTTGATCTGGGTAATACGGTTCGGGGTCGCCTCGATCAGGGTCACCGGAACCGACTTGCCGTCTTCAGTGAAGAAGCGGCTCATGCCGGCCTTGCGACCGACGATGCCCAACGAATATTTCTTCGCGGTCATGGTGGTGGCCTCAGGTCAGCTTGATCTGCACATCGACGCCAGCCGCCAGCTCGAGCTTCATCAGCGCGTCTACGGTCTTGTCGTTCGGGTCGATGATGTCGAGCACGCGCTTGTGCGTGCGGGTTTCATACTGGTCACGCGCGTCTTTGTCGACGTGCGGGGACACCAGGATGGTGTAGCGCTCGATCTTGGTCGGCAGCGGGATCGGGCCGCGCACTTGCGCGCCGGTCCGCTTAGCTGTCTCGACGATCTCGCTGGCCGAGCGGTCGATCAGACGATGATCGTACGCCTTCAGCCGAATCCGGATCTTTTGGTCCGCCATGACGGAATTCCTTGGTTAAAAGAGCGACGGGCCGGCCTCTGGGTGTGCCGAACCCCACGAAAACGCAAACACTCCAGGACTACACCCACGTCCCGGAGCCTCCTTGCCTGGTAAAAACTAAGGCAGGTCGGTTGCCCGACCCGCCCAGAAAGGAATGGAACGCACGAAAGGCCCCGTTTACTGTTCCTTGGAAGCCCGAAGGCCCGGAACGTACGGAGCGCAGCCGTGCGACATGTCCTTGTCTGGCGAATACGAGGCGCATCCTGCACCTCATTTCGCTGGTCGTGCCGCCCTGGCGTGAACAAGGGTGGCACGGTGGTCGCGCATTCTACATGCATCCGGGAGAAGAGCGCAAGCGCCCTGCCCTGATGGCGGATTGCGCGGGCTGGGACCCTGTTCAGGGAACCGGCCCTCGACCGAAAGCCGAACTCGACTGCCGACTCTGCACCCCGCCTTCGCGGGGGCACGAACCGACAGAGCCGGGCGCGCTTTGCGGCGCGCCCGGCTTGGTTCGTTACTTGATGATCTTGGCCACGACGCCGGCGCCGACGGTACGGCCGCCTTCGCGGATCGCGAAGCGCAGGCCTTCGTCCATCGCCACCGGGTTGATCAGCGTGACGACCATCTTCACGTTGTCGCCCGGCATCACCATCTCGACGCCCTCCGGCAGCTCGCAAGCGCCGGTGATGTCGGTGGTGCGGAAGTAGAACTGCGGACGGTAGCCCTTGAAGAACGGGGTGTGACGGCCGCCTTCGTCCTTCGACAGCACATAGACTTCGGCTTCGAAGTCGGTGTGCGGCTTGATCGAACCCGGCTTGCACAGCACCTGGCCGCGCTCGACGTCGTCGCGCTTGGTGCCGCGCAGCAGCAGACCGGCGTTGTCGCCCGCCTGACCCTGGTCGAGCAGCTTGCGGAACATTTCCACGCCCGTGACCGTCGTCTTCTGGGTCGGACGGATACCGACGATTTCGATTTCGTCACCGACCTTCACGATGCCGCGCTCGATACGGCCGGTCACCACGGTGCCGCGGCCCGAGATCGAGAACACGTCTTCCACCGGCATCAGGAACGGCTTGTCGACGTCGCGCTCCGGCTGCGGGATGAAGCTGTCCAGCGCTTCGACCAGACGCAGGATCGACGGCACGCCGATTTCGCTCTGATCGCCTTCCAGCGCCAGACGGGCCGAGCCGTGGATGATCGGGGTGTCGTCGCCCGGGAACTCGTACTTGCTCAGCAGCTCGCGCACTTCCATCTCGACCAGCTCGAGCAGCTCGGCGTCGTCCACCATGTCGGCCTTGTTCAGGAACACGACGATGTACGGCACGCCGACCTGGCGCGACAGCAGGATGTGTTCGCGGGTCTGCGGCATCGGGCCGTCAGCGGCCGAGCACACCAGGATCGCGCCGTCCATCTGCGCCGCGCCCGTGATCATGTTCTTCACGTAGTCGGCGTGGCCCGGGCAGTCGACGTGCGCGTAGTGACGCGTCGCCGATTCGTATTCCACGTGCGCCGTCGAGATCGTGATGCCGCGCGCCTTTTCTTCCGGCGCCGCGTCGATCGCGTCGTATGCCTTGAACTCGCCACCGAAACGCTCGGCGCCCACCTTCGTCAGCGCCGCCGTCAGCGTCGTCTTGCCGTGGTCAACGTGGCCGATCGTGCCGACGTTCACGTGCGGCTTGGTGCGCTCGAATTTACCCTTAGCCATGG